>CAZQFN010000045.1:0-11163 GCA_964592685.1 uncultured Oscillospiraceae bacterium
CGATGGAGGACTCATCCATCCAGCAGATGATGTTCTCGGGCAGGCCGGCCTTCTCCGCGGCTTCCTTCATGATGCGGGCCGCTTCGATGGTGCACTTTTTGGCCGTGGGGTGGGGGGAGATGAGGATGGCGTTGCGGGTCTTCAGACTGATAAGAATCTTGAAGATACAGGTGGAGGTGGGGTTGGTGGTGGGGGTGACGGCGCCCACGATGCCCATAGGCTCGGCAATGCGCTTGGTGCCCGCAGCCTTGTTCTCCTCGATCACTCCGCAGGTCTTGATATCGCGGAAGTAGTTGTGAACATGTTCGGCAGCGTAGTTATTCTTGATGACTTTGTCTTCCACTACGCCCATTCCGGTCTCAGCCCAGGCCATCTTGGCCAGAGGGATACGGGCCTTGTCAGCGGCCATGGCGGCCTGCAGGCAGATCTGATCAACCTGTTCCTGGGTGAAGGTGGCATAGACGGCCTGCGCCTTGCGCATTTCGGCAATCTTTGCCTCCAGAGACTCAAGGGAGTCGATACGGTCGAATTTTTTAGCCATTGTTATCCTCCTGATAATTATTCCTGTTGACTTCAATTCTCCTAATTTTTGCTGTTTACATTTTGTACAATAACTTATGTTCATTCATTTGTCAATATGGTTCTTTTCCACAATTCGAAAGTTATTTCGTTCACAAAAAATCCCGCTTTCCCCAAGGCTTTGCGGGAATCCGACCGTCATTTTTTTCACTTACAAGTTTGATAATTATCAAGCAATCAAAAAATGAAAGATCCCCGCATACAGCGAATAAAAATTCGTCGTACACGGGGATTTTTGTGTTCTATATTTTGTTATGGCTCAGTTCTCTTTTACAAGGCTGGACGCAATATATCCCTTCTGGCCATCAAACTCCACCTCGTACCAGTCGCCGGATTTCCCGGTCACTTTGAGTTCCGTACCCACATAGGCAAGGCCGAGCTTGTCATACTCGGTGCTGGGGCCGCTGCGGACATTGGCGCCCTGAAGGACGGTAACAGTGCCGCCGGCCTCCTCCGTCTGGTTCTCTTCCGCCGCGGAGTCGTTATTTCCGGAATCATCCTTCAGCTCCAGAAGAGAGCTGTGGACATATGCGTCCTGATCGTTGTACTTCACGCGGACCCAGCTGCTTCCCGTCTCGCCGGTGCGCTCCAGCTCCGTACCCGTCTTCAGGGTGGCAATCACATCGTAGCCTGTGCCGGGGCCCTTGCGAAGGTTGGCATCGGCCGTGAGAACGACGGTGCCGTCCTTCTCCGCGACGGTGACCTTTTCCTGCACCAGGGTGTTGCTTATATAAAGCTCCTGACCGTCATACTGGACGCGGGTCCAGCCGTTGTCGGAGGTACCGGTGCGCTCCAGCTCCGTACCGGTTTCCACCGTGACCGCCACGTCGTTCTCCGTGCCGGGGCCCTTGCGGAGATTGGCATCGCCCGTGGTGACCACGGTGCCGCTGGCGTCGCTGATGATGGGATCGGGCTTCTCGGTGGAAACATAGGAATTGGCGACATAGGCATCTTCGCCCTTATAGGTGACGCGGCTCCAGCCGTTATCCGTGACACCGGTGCGCTTGTATTCATCGCCCCGCTCGGCGCTGGTGATCCGGTCATACTCAGTGCCCGGACCTTCCCGCAGATTCACGCTGTTGCCGGTAATATAAATAGTATCATCCTTTTCGGACACCGTGATGGAAGGATCCTGGGGCACGTCCGGCTCCGCCGTAGCTTCCGGCGTGGCTTCCGGCTCCGCCTCAGGCGCGTCCGTTGCTTCCGGCGCCTCCGTGGCCTCCGGCGCATCGGTAACATCGGGCGTCATCTCCGGCAGGACAGTGATGCTCTCGCCGGCGGGGGGCTGAGTTCCCACTACCATATTGCCGTTTTCATCAATGAACACGGTGTTGCTCACATTGCCGGACTCATTCTCCGTTTCGTTCGCGGGCTTGCTGATCTTCACCACCAGCACGATGGCCACGATGAGGATGGCGGCGATTACCGCCAGCACGGCGATCAGCTGACCCATATTCCGGGGCGCGGTCTTGCGCTCCGCGGCCGTCTGCTCATATTCAGAAGGATTCTCCGGCCAGCGGGAGGTTTCCACCGGACGGGGCGCTTCGGGTCGGATGGGGCGGGGCAGAGAATCCACCCGCTCCGATTGGGAAGAGGGGACGCGATAGCCACAGCGATTGCATCTTACGGCATTCTGAGACATCTGCGAACCGCAGTCGGGACATTTCTTTGTACGCTTACTCATGTCTTTTCTCCCTTATTTCGATAATCTGTTTCGTTATACCTATTATATAATAGCGCGATCATAGCGCGTCGGCTCTTATTTGTTCTCGCCGGCCACATGGACGACGCCGTTTTCCACACGGAGCAATCCCTGGCAATACATCGCCAGCGCCCGGGGCAGGATCTTCCATTCCGCCTCCTCCATAATGCGCCGCTGCAGGGTCTTTGGGGTATCCCCCTCCCAGACCTCCACAGCCTGCTGAAGGATGATGGGGCCGCCGGCCTCCCCCGTGACAAAATAGGCCGTGGCACCGGAGAGCTTCATTCCCGCTTTCAGCGCCGCCTCATAGGGCGCCAGGGTTGCCCCGTCGCACTCGGCAAACAGAGGCAGAAGGCTGGGCTGTGTGTTGATGATGCGGTTTTCATAGGCCTTCAGAACGGTCACCCCGATGGGGAGCACATATCCGGCCAGCACCACCAGTTCTATGTCCAGATCCGACAGCTTCTGCATCAGCGCCATGTTATAAGAGGCATGATTGGGAAAGAGCGACCGATCCACCACATAGGAGGGGATGTTGGAGCTTTTGGCCCGGATGAGGGCATAGGCCTCCGGATCTGAAGAGATAACGGCCGTCAGCTCACAGTTGGGGATCTCGCCGAAAAGATGGGAATCCATTACTGCCTGCAGATTGGTTCCGCCTCCGGAGACCAATATGGCTGTTTTAACCATGCTGGATCACCTTCCTTATGTATTTTCTCGTTTTCCGGCAGTCGCCGGGGGACATGGCCCGGCCCAAACCGCCATAGTATTCCTGCTCCAGCGCTTCCGCCAGCGCTGTCAGCCCGCCGCTTCCATCCATCCGGAAAAGGAACTGCCGCATGGATTCGCCTGTCTGCCGGGGAATATGGCGCCGTCTGGCCCGTCTCTCGGCATAGACAAGAACGCCGCCGGGCGTGTTCCGGCGCATAAAGGCCGTCCAGCGGAAGCGGGCCGCTGCCTTCAGCTTTTCCCACCAGCACCCAAAAGCGCCTTTTTTCCGCACTACTACGGCATCAGACGCAGCAGCAGTCTCTTTTGTTCCCCGGACAAAGGTTTTTTTCCTGGCAAATATCAGCAGCACGATCACCGCCGCCACCACCAGAACACACACCAGAACGCCCAGGACCGTGGAATCGAAGTTCATCCCCGACTGTGTGGCCGTCTGCTCCAGATCCGCGATGAATCCCATTTCCTCCAGCGGCAGCTCGCCGTAATCGTCCTTTACTCTGATCAGGCCCGCCAGCCAGGAGAAAAACCGCTCGATCTGCTTTCCGACGGCCCGGAAAAAGGTTCCGATCCCCCGGATCACCGCAGCGGTGACGTTTCCGCTCCGGGAAAAGACAGCCGCAAGGCCCGCGATCACGGCAGAGAGGCCCACGGCACCGCCCAGGGCCACAAGCACCGCCTTGAACGCATTCTGCGTGTCGCCGGCACCGCCCTCGGTCATGCGAAGGCCCACCGCTGCAGCAGCGTCCATAAACAGGACCGCCGTCACCAGCGCCGTCGTTCCCCGGTCGATGCCCAAAGCCTCCCGGCAGAGCAGCAGCACCGCCAGAGCCAGAACCAGAATGTCCAGCCGCATCAGATGCTTGTGCATCTGGGGCCGGTTGATGGCGTAATTCAAGGGGATCCCCGCCGCCATTCCCGCGCCCACGGCCAGCACGAACACATAGCCGAATTTCATCGGCGTGGTGGACGCCAGGATAAACACGGCCAGCACCGCCGCGAACAATATGCCCGTTACGGCCGCCAGCACCGAAGTGCTCCTGGGTTTCTGAAGAAGCAGCGTAAAGATCACGGCGCACAGAGCGGTGCACAGAAGGGTCCAGAACAGATGCAGACCCCAGCCCCGCCGGGACATGATGAGGATGGCGGCCACCAGATAATAGGCGCACATCTCCGTAAGGGCGTCGGCACAGCCGGCAAAAAATCCCGCGCGGTCTTTCATGCTCTCACCTCCCCCGGACGAACTTCCCGGAAGGTATATTCCTTTGTCATGGCCACACCGGGCTCACGGCACTCCGCCAACAGGCGCACGCCGCTCTCGGAGAGCTTTCCCGCAAGCTCGGGACAGCTCATGCGTCTGGCGCTTCCGGCCAGGATCCACACCTGTCCGGTGCCGGCCGCGCAGGCCATAACGGCCGTTTCGTCAAACCGGGCCGTGGCGGTCTCCGCCTGGAATTCCGCCAGGGCAAAGAGACACTGAGCCGCCGTGACGGCAGGATCCTCCGGGCGGAACAGCAGCGACCCCCGCTCCTTTGTGGCCGGGAGGGCCAGCCCGCATTCCACGCCGGTGTTTTCCAGCGCAAGGATCAGGGACGCCAGAAGGCTGATGCCCTCCTCTCTGTCCTCCAGAGAGGCAACGTCCAGAATAAACAGAACGCTCAGGGGCGTCACCGTGTCAAACTGCCGGACCATAAGCTCGTCGGTCCGGGCCGCGGTGCGCCAGTCGATGCGCTTCCAGGGATCCCCGGGCTGATAGGCCCGGATGCCCTTCATCACCGTGGGGTCCTCGCTCCAGCCGGCCTTTCCGGCACTGCCGCTCCACACATGGCGCAGAAAAGGCCATGTTTCCACCGGCACGATCCTGGGCCAGACCACCAGCACACGATCCGCAAGCCCGGGCACTTCGCCGGTGGACTGGGTAAGACCGAAGCCGTCGCCGCTGCGGAGGACAAAGCTCCTGGGCCGGTATACGCCCCGGCGTTCGCCGGTCCACACCGTGTCCCAGCTCAGCTCGGACCAGCCCATCAGAAAGGAAAACCGCCGCATATAGGCGGCCTTCCGCCCGGTGTAGGCAGCTTCCTCCTCGGAAAACGTGCGAAGACGGAAGCTCTCATCCGGCACAAGACATTTCCGGACGGGCACATCCTGGCACAGCTCCAGCCACACCAAGGGCAGAGCCTTGTTGTTATGGAGAGAATAATGGACCGTCACGCTCTGACCCGCGGAGATGGTCTCCCGCTCCGCCTGCACGGATACATCCACATTTTTCAGGGCATAAAAGCCCCACAGACGGCTCACATAGCCCACCGCGCCGGCCGCGATCAGAAGAACGGCCACGGAAGAGGCATCCACGATCCAGGCAAACAGCGACGCCGCAAACGTGCCCACGATCACACCCGTGGATACCAGAAGAGAGGACTGGAAGCCGATTCGCTTCTTCTTATCCATTGCCGCCTTCAAACAGCGCCTCTTTGGCCGGAGGCACCGGTACCTCGCTCACAAGCTTGTTCAGCACAGACTCCGCCGTGCGTCCGGCCATGGCCGCATCCGCACTGAGGACAAGACGATGGCACAAAACCGGCACCGACAGCGCCTGAATATCATCGGGGATCACATAATCCCGGCCACTCACCGCGGCATAGGCCTTGGCCGCCCGATAGAGAGCGCGGGAGGCACGGGGGCTTGCGCCCAAACGCAGATCGGGACTCTTGCGGGTCTTGTCCGTGATGGCCACGATATACGCGGTCAACTCGTCGCTCACGCGGACAGACCGGACCTCTTTCTGCAGCCGGCAGATCTCCTCCGGCTCCGTGATGGCATTCACCGCTTCATAGGGGATATCGCCTCCCACCAGGCGAAGCATATCCAGCTCCTCTTCCGGCGTGGGATAGCCCATGGAAAGACACATGAGGAAACGGTCCATCTGCGCCGCCGGCAGGCGGAAAGTGGACTCGGACTCCACCGGGTTCTGAGTGGCCAGGACCACAAAGGGGGCCGGGAGCTTTTCCGTCTCGCCGTCCAGAGTGACCTGCTTTTCCTCCATGGCCTCCAAAAGGGCGGACTGAGTGCGGGGGATGGCGCGGTTCAGCTCATCCGCCAGAAGGAGGTTCGTCATCACCGGGCCCTGGAGCCGGCGGAACTGCCCGCTCTGGCGGTCGAATATGTTCATGCCCGTCACATCGGAGGGCAGAAGATCGGGCGTAAACTGGATGCGCCGGGACCGGCAGCCCAGGGCGATGGACAGACACTTTACCAGCGTGGTCTTGCCCACACCGGGCAGATCCTCCAGCAGGACGTGGCCGTCGGCCAGAATGGCGGCGGTGATGAGCTTGATCGCGCGGGACTTTCCCACCACGACTTTGGACACTTCCCGGTCCAGACTTTGAGCAAGTTCAAGGGCATTGTTCAGCATGGGGAAACCTCTTATCTGCTTTGTAGTTGAAAACAAGCATCGTATTTTAAAATAGGTATCATTTTGTCATCATATTGTAACACATCTCCTTGGTGATATCAATAACGGAACCATTAAGATAACAGGAATACCATGGTACATTACCGGAATTTATATTGACAAACAGACGCTTTTCGATATAATATTACTTTGGTCACGAGCGTTTGATGTTTGATTAACAATCTCTTTCAAACGCTTGCAAGTCACAAAAAATCACCCAAAGGAGGATAGGCATGAATCCCAACGAAAACATGCCCAACGCCGCCGGAACTCCCGGCCGCATCGGCGACGATGACTTCAGCAAATTCCTCAAGGTGGATCAGATCGTCCGGCGCGTCCTGCGGTTCTTCTGCTGGCTGAGCGCCATCGCCCTGATGGTCATCATGTTTGTCGCTTTCTTCAATATGGTGGGCGAAAAACTGGGCCGCACCGGCCTGGCCTGGGCAAAAGGCATCCCCAACTCCACCGCCATCATCCAGTATTTTCACATTCCTCTGGTGTTCCTGGCCGCCGGCTATGTGACCCTCGACCAGGGCCACACCCGCATCGACCTGCTCATTCAGAAGTGGCCCAAGGTGGAAAAACTCTTTATGGCCATCGGCCATGTCCTGGGCGCCGCCATCAGCTTCTTCATCGCTTACCGTGGCGTATTTGTCACTCTGGCAGATAACTTCAAGATTCACGCCCGCATCAGCACGACGGCGGATTCCTGGTCTGTCTGGCCCTTCACCCTGTGCCACTGCGTCGGCTTCTTCCTGCTGGGCTGCTCCTTTGTGTGGGCGTTTGTCCGCATGGTTCGCTTCTGGAAGTATGACGGCGTGAACCCCGCTGTTTACCTGTACCCCAACGAGCACCACGGCCCTCCGGGAGCCGATGAAGCCATCGAAGAAGAGTCTGAGGAAGGAGGCGCAGAAGTATGAGCAACGCAATGATCGGTGTCGTATTCTTCCTGATCATGATGGTCATGGTCTTCTGCGGCATCCCTGTCTTCATCTCCATGCTGACCGCTTCTCTGGCCGGTCTCGTCGTCATCATGCACGGCAACCCCACCATGATGCTCATGCAGTTCACCTCCGGCATCTACAATCTGGGCGCGAACTACAACTACGCCGTTCTGCCCCTGTTCTCTCTGGTGGGCGCCTTAGTAAGTGAAACAGGCGTGGCGGAAGGCGCCTTCAACTGCTTTGAAGCCTGGCTCAAGCGGGTCAAGGGCGGCCTTCTGTATACCGTTGTCGCGGCAAACGCCGTCTTCGGCGCCTGCTCCGGCTCCTCCATCGCCGGCAACATCGTTTTCGGCAAGCTCTCCATGCCCCAGCTTCGCAAGCGCGGCTATGACGAGACCCTCTCCCTGGGCTGCATCGCCGCTTCCGGCGCGCTGTCCACCCTGATCCCCCCCTCCATGGGCATTCTGATGTTCTGTATCATCGCTCCCAGCCCCGTGGTGGTCAACGGCCAGAGCATCGCCCTCTCCGTGGGCACCGCCCTTTCCGGCGGCATCGTCCCCGGCATCATCACCGCCATTGCTCTCTGCCTGACCGTCCGCATCGTGGGCTTCATCAAGAAAGATGCCCTGCCCCCCAAGTCTGACGAGCCCGTCAGCTGGAAAGAGCGTCTGCTTGGTCTGCGCTATCTCATCCCCATCTTCGTCCTGTTCGGTCTGATCATCGGCGGCACCATGCTGGGCTGGTTCACCGCCACCGTCGGCGGTGCCGTGGGCGCTGTGGCCGTGCTGGTGTTTGCCATCTTCAAGCGCACCCCCATGAAGAAGATCTGGAACTGCATCGTGGACGCCGCTGTCATGGAAGCGGGCATCTTCCCCATCATCATCGGCGGTCAGATCTTCTCCCGCTTCGTCTCCCTGTCCGGTCTTGCGGACTATCTCTCCAACGCCATTGCCAGCGTGAACGCCCCCGCTTTCGTGATCTTCCTGCTGGTCATGGTGCTGTATGTCTTCTGCGGCTGCGTCATGGATATGATGAGCATCATCGTCATCACCGTGCCCGTGGTCTTCCCCATCCTGTGCTCCCTGGGCTACAGCCCCTACGCCATCATCATCAGCCTCTGCTTCATGATGGAGATCGCCGGTCTGACCCCGCCCATCGGCATGAACGTTTTCGCCACTTCCAACGCTCTGCGCGTAAGTCCGTCGAGAGTCTTTGCCGGTGTGTGGCCGTTCTTCATATGCGAGGTTCTGATGGTCGTGCTGATCGCTCTGGTCCCCGGCATCGTTACTTGGCTGCCCGCCATAATCGGCTGATGTCGCCTTTACTTATCTGAGATAACCGGGAATACTCCCATTATCAATACTATTTTGGAGGAACAAACATGAAAAAACTTCTTTCTCTGCTCCTTGCTCTGGCCATGGTCATGGCTCTGTGCGCCTGCGGCGCCGCCGAGACCGAGGCCCCTGCCGAGGAAGCCGCTCCCGCTGAGGAAGCTGCCGCCCCCGCTGAAGAGGCCGCTCCCGAGGCTGCTGCCATCGATCCCCTGAACATCCAGTTCACCACCACCTTCCAGGAGACCGCCACCGGCGGCGAGCTGGTTACCTACTTCAAGAACGCCCTTGAAGAGGCCACCGACGGCGCCATCACTGTGGATGTCTACTACGGCGGCACCGTTGCCACCGACGCCGACGCTCTGGACGTTATCGCCACCGGCGCCATGAACATGACCGCCCTGGGCCACAACCCCCACTCCGACAAGCTGCCCCTTCTGACCGGCGTTCCCGACTTTGCTCCCGACTCCGTGCAGAACGCTCTGGACTACTTCACCTACCTGCTGAACGAGAACGAGGCTGCTGCCGCCGCTCTCGAGGCTGAAGCCACTGCCAACGGCGTCAAGTTCCTTGGTGCTCTGGCCGGCGGCGCCAACGCCTTTGCTGCCAATATCGACTTCGACAACCTGACCACTCTGATCGAGAACTCCCGCGCCTTCGGCAACATGGAAATGGCCAAGTTCCAGGCTCTGGGCTTCACCGTCGAGGCTGTTCTCCCCTGGGAGCTGTATCAGGCCTTCGATACCGGTCTGATGGACGCCACCCAGATGGCTTCCACCTCCATGCTGCAGGACGGCGTGGCTGAGGTCACCTCCGTCTGGATGTATGACAACACCTACACCGCCGGCAACTTCATGACCGTCAACCTGGCTTGGTGGAACGGTCTGACCGCTGCTCAGCAGGAAGCCATCCAGGCTGCTGTTGACGCTACCGCCGCTTACTCCGTCGAGATCTATGAAACCGCTCTGGAGACCGAGGCTCAGACTCTGGCCGATATGGGCATCAAGCTGGCTGAGATCACCGCCGAAGAGTTCGACCTGTGGTGGTCCGTCATCATGGAGTCCAAGGTGGACGACACCATGGCCAAGGCTGCCGATAACGGCAACGAGGCCGAGGCTCAGGCTGTTCTGCAGGCCGCTGCCGACTTCACCGGCTACGAGCTGACCTTCTAATTCAAACCTTATGCAAAAATGGACACGCTTCGGTGTGTCCATTTTTTATTGCCATTTCCGGGAAAATGGGCTATGCTGATGAAAGTCCAAAACAAGGAGTTCACCCATGGAACAGCTGCTTCCCCTTATCACCCTCGCGGAAGACATTCTCCGGCAAAAGGGCCGATGCGTTCTGGCCATGGACGGCATGGCCGCCGCCGGAAAGACTACCGCCGCCCAGTATCTCGCCGCCCGCTGGAACGCCCCGGTGGTACACATGGACGATTTCTTTCTGCCCATGGCTCTCCGCACCGAGGAGCGTCTTTCGCAGCCCGGGGGGAACGTGCATTATGAGCGTTTTGCCGCGGAAGTCCTCCCGGAGCTGGCGTCCGGCCGTCCCTTCTCCTATCGGCGCTTTGACTGCTCGGTCATGGATTACGGGGCAGCACGCACCATCCCCGCCGCCTCCATTGTTCTCGTGGAGGGGGCCTATGCCATGCATCCGGTCTTCGGGAAATACTGGGATATCTCCGCTTTTTTCACCATCGACCCCGAAACGCAGAGGCGGCGCATCATCGCCCGGGGCGGGGAAGAGGTCTGGCCCATATTCCGAAGCCGCTGGATCCCCATGGAAAACGCCTATCACTCTGCCTTTGACACACAAAGCCGGGTGGATATCGTCATATAACAAAAAGGACGGAGAAATCTCCGCCCTTCTTTCATTCATAGGCCACCCGGTTGATTATGCAGGCATACTGCACATCCTCCATGGGTCCCTCGCCCCAGGTCTGGGCGGCGAAGCAGCCCCGTTTTCGGGTGTTGGGTTTATCCAAAGGAAGCGTCAGCGCATAAAGGGCATTACTCTGTGCCTCTTCCCGGGTCTGCCCCCGGCCGATGCCGGCGATCCTGGGCAGCTTCTTCGCCCGCTCACAGCCGCCGCACCGCAGCAGCACCCGATCGGAAAACACCACCGCTTCCCAGGGCTCCCGGCACAGATCCTCGCCCCGGAGTCCCTTCCGCTGCACTTCCTCCAGAAGAGGTTCCATGGCCTTGTCGCCCCCATCGGCCGCGCACTCGATCTTCATCACCGTGGCGGGCGGCAGCATGGTCCGGGCCCGATTTATGAGCCGCTCGACAAAACTAGTGTCCATACGACATTCCTCGCTCTTTACAAAACTTCCCGGGTGGGGTATGCTTTTCATACAGCTTATCCAAATGGGTCCGGAGGGCCCGGCTCATATCTTTATCCCACAACCCTATCGTTTGGCGGACCGCAGAA
>CAZQFN010000046.1:0-10924 GCA_964592685.1 uncultured Oscillospiraceae bacterium
CAGTGGTACATCACCATCCCCATGGCCTTCCTGGTGGCGGTCGGCGTGATGAGCGCGCTGGGCGGAACCACCCTCAACGACCTCTACGGCGATCTCATCAAATGGATAAAAAAGATCTTCTATCAGGAAGCAAAAACCGCCTGAATATCGATTCCCCATGGAATTTCCATGGGGAATTTTTATATTCCGAATCGAGGCCGGTCAGCACAAAAGCGTCCCTCAATGGTGCCATTGAAGGACGCTTTATCATGCTTACCAGGTTATTTTCTTCAGGACCGTACCGGTAATAAGGGAGACCACGAAGCATGCGGGAATGCACACCAGACACATGGTCGTCAGTTCCATCTCCGGGAAGAAAAACATACAGGGGTAAATGACCACAAGGTTATTGAGGAAATAGGCGTAGCTGTGTTTTCCCAGCCAGCCGGACACCGGATTATCAAAAACCTTTGTAAAAAGGCTCCGCCCCCGGAAGACGCTGATGACAAAGGCCACGAAGAGAGGCACAAAGAAGAAGTCTCCACGACCGGAGTTGGAGAACATCCAGCGGCCGCAGGCGACCATGACAGCCCCCTCCACCAGAGTGGCCCATAACCATTCCCCGGGGAGCTTTACATCCTCCATCCACTCATAGATCCGATAGGCAATGCAGCCCACAGTGATATCCGCAAAGGAGCGATAGAACCCCAAGAACGGGGAATACTGCGTGAAAATGATGGTATTGGCAAGGCTTCCCTTGCGATCGAAAATGGTGCCATAGAGCGCCACAAGAAGCACCGGCGTCAGGATCTTGAGAAAGAAATCCTCGTTCTTCATCAGCAGATAATAGATGATAAGAGAGGCAAACACCAGACCGCTGAGATACCAGCAGACGATGTTTATGTAATCCCCCCGGACAAATCCGAAGATGTTTACAAGAAGAAGCTCCGCCCAGCCGACTTCCAAAACCTCAATGGGGTAAATATCCTGCAGAAGAAATATCTGGATAAGAGCCACCAGCACCCAACTGAGCACATGATGGGGATAGAGCTGGCGCAGACGCCCCTTCATATATGTCATCGTCGCATCCACGGGACGGAGCTTCTGCTCCGGCGTGACCCGGTGGCGGACAGACTTCAGCATCAGAAAGCCGCTGAGGATGAAAAACAGCTCCACAAACAGATAGAAGCCGATGAACCGGGTCTCCTCCCCCCGGAAGGCGAACCAGTAGCAGTGATAACACAGAATGAGCACCGCCGCAATAAAGCGGTACAGCTCCATAGCCCGGTTTTGTTTTATCATTGAATATCTCCTGTACAAACGGGGTTATTTCACAATCCCCCGGATCAAAGGCACGGACGCGGCACGCTCCGGCCCAATGGTATAACAGCGAAGAAGCTCCTCTCCGGCATGAACAGCAGCTTTCTCATTGCGGGCATGGAGAACCGCCAGAGGCTCCCCTTCCGTCACAGCATCGCCCACTTTTTTCTCCAGCACCACGCCCACCGAAAGGTCGATCCTGTCCTCCTTGGTGGCGCGGCCGCCCCCGAGGTGCATGCTCACAAGACCGATGCCCTGAGCGTTCATGGCGGTGATATAGCCGGAGGATCGGGCGCATATCGGAAGCACGACCGAAGCTTTGGGCAGCTTATCCGGGTCAGATATCCCGCTGTCATCGCCGCCTTGGGCCCGAATGAATTTTCTCAGCCGCTCCAGTGCCGCGCCGGAGGATACCGCATTCCGGAGCATATCACGGGCTTCCGTCTCCCGGGCAGCAACGCCGCTCTCCGTGAGGATGAGACTGCCGATGGTCATGCAAAGCTCCATAAGGTCTTCGGGGCCTTCGCCCTTCAGAGCGGCAATGGCTTCCCGCACTTCCAGCGCATTTCCCACAGCGAGACCCAGCGGTTCGTCCATATCCGTCACCACGGCGATGACCTTTTTTCCCGCCATGCGGCCCACATCCACCATAAGCTGTGCCAGCGCAAAGGCGTCTTCCTCCGTCTCCATAAAGGCACCGGAGCCGACCTTCACATCCAGAACAATCACATCCGCCCCGGCAGCAAATTTCTTTGACAGAATGCTGGAGGCAATGAGCGGCATGGAGGCCACCGTGGCCGTCACATCCCGAAGGGCATAGAGTTTTTTGTCCGCCGGGCAAAGCTCTGCCGTCTGCCCCGCGATGACAAAACCGTTTTCCTCCACCGAACGGAGGAAATGGGTCATGTCCATCTCCGAGGAAAAGCCGTCAAAACTCTCCAGCTTATCCAGCGTACCGCCTGTGTGCCCCAGCCCCCGACCGGACATTTTTGCCATTTTCACGCCACAGGCCGCCAGCATGGGGCACAGGACGAGACTGGTCTTGTCCCCCACACCGCCGGTGGAATGCTTGTCGGCCTTCACACCGCTGACGGCAGAGAGGTCAACGCGCCCGCCGGAGTCCACCATGGCCATGGTCAGGTCATAGGTCTCCCGGATGGTCATATCCCGGAAGAAGATGGCCATACACATGGCGCTCATCTGGTAGTCAGGAATCAGACCGTCGGTATAGGTTTCGATCATCCAGCGGATCTCTGCGGTGGACAGCTCGCCACCATCCCGTTTTTTTCCGATCAGATCGCTCATCCGCATGGGAAACACCTCGATCCTTGCAAACATTTTGTTAATTATAGCACATTTTCCCCGCTCTGCCTACCCGCTATTATCAGAAATAATAAGGCCGCCCGCCATGCCAGACTACATAACGCTTTTTTCCCGGCTCCGTCGGCTTCTCCGGTTCCAGCCGGGTCTCCGCGGCATACTCCGCGCGGCGGGGCAAGCGGGCCGCCTCTGTCGGGGACACCCGCCGCAGAAGACGCAGCCGCCCCTCCTCCGGGAGGGGCACACCCAGATAGGCCTCACGCTCCCCGTATAAATACAG
Source organism: uncultured Oscillospiraceae bacterium (assembly GCA_964592685.1). Classification (GTDB taxonomy): domain Bacteria; phylum Bacillota; class Clostridia; order Oscillospirales; family Oscillospiraceae; genus CAJOIG01. The sequence continues at coordinate 2,900 of CAZQFN010000046.1, forward strand.
GCGCACCACCCGTCCGGGGTCCACCATATCCCCCCGCAGCCAAATGAACGCGCCGCGCTTCTCCACAGTAAGGGTTCCGGCCGGGGCACCGTCAATGTAAATGGGTAGCTCCATAAAAAATTCCTCCGTTCTATCCCAAGGATATGAACGGAGGAATGCGTTTACGACAGAGACTGGTTCAGACCAAAGCTGACAGCGATGGCGCTGTCCACCCGGTCCATCGTGGTCCCGTCCAGCTTTCCCATGCGCTCCCGAAGGCGGGATTTGTCCAGCGTTCGTATCTGCTCCAGCAGAACGACGCTGTCCCGACTGAGCCCGCTCTGGAGCGCCTGAACCTCAATATGAGTGGGCAGACGGGCCTTCCCCACCTGGGAGGTGATCGCCGCGGCGATCACCGTTGGGCTGTGGCGGTTTCCTGTATCATTCTGAACAATAAGCACCGGGCGCAGGCCGCCCTGCTCCGAACCAACCACCGGGCTGAGATCCGCATAATAAATATCTCCCCGTCGTACCGGATTTGTCATGTGAGCACCACTTCCGTGAAATAGTCGCCCGATACATACTATGTACGGACATGCTATTATTCTCCCGCGGAATGGGATTTTTTATACAGGGCTTCCCCTTTCAGCTCACATATACCCTTGGGACACGCCGGTTCACGGCGCAGGTGATTTCATAGTGGATGGTGCCGGCGGCATCCGCCACCGCATCAATGGGCATATGGGCTCCAAAAATCTCTGCCTCATCGCCGGGCTTTACATCCAGCCCGGTCACGTCCGCCATGCACATATCCATGCAGATGCGTCCCACCTGGGGAGCGATCTGACCATTTATCATCACCCGGAGCTTATTGGACAGAACCCGGTGCAGTCCGTCAGCATACCCGATGGAAAGCACTGCCATCCGGGAGGGCCTCTCCACGGTAAAGGTCCGTCCGTAGCTGATGGTGTCCCCGGGCTCGTGATCCTCCACATAAGCCACCCGGGTCTTCAGTGTCATCACCGGGCGCAGATCGATCGCATCCCGGACAGGACCGGGATACATGCCATAGAGGCTGATCCCCGGACGCACCATATCGAGACAGGTTTCCGGAAAAGCGTGCATGGCCCCGGAGTTGGTACAGTGACGGATGGCAAAGCGCTCACCCCAGGCCGCTTCAATGGCCTCATAGGCCGCTTTGAACCTGGTAAACTGGACAGAGGTGAAGTCCCGGACGATCTCCTCTTCGTCGGAAACACAGAAATGAGTAAAGACCCCCTCCGCCTCAAGACCGGGGAGTTTTACCGCTTCCACCGCAGGGGTCAGATCCGATCCTTCAAAGGCCCGGAACCCGGTGCGCCCCATGCCGGTTTCCAGCTTCAGATGGATCTTCAGGGTCTTGCCGGTGCCGGCAAGCGCATGGGAAAGGGCTTTGGCCGCATCATAGCTCCCCACCGTCTGGGTGATGTTCCCCTCCGCCAGCTCCGGGGCGTATTCGGCCGGTGTGAACCCCAGAATGAGGATGGGCAGGCATATCCCCGCCTCCCGAAGGATGCGGGCCTCGTCCAGACAGGCCACTGCCAGATATTCGCAGCCCAAGCGTTCCAGAAGCCGGGAGACCTCCACAGCCCCATGGCCATAGGAATCCGCCTTTACCACGCCCAGAAACCGGCAACCCGCCGGAAGCTTTTCCCGCATGGCCCGGTAATTATGCTCAACAGCCCCCAGATCGATCTCCGCCCAGGTGCGCTTTGTCAGGTCTTTCATCTGTATACTCTCTTTCTCTCTTGATCGCGCTTCAGTCCATCGTCCACTCCGTGAACTCGCACCTTGCCACAGTACGCCCCTCAGAGGCAAGCTCCGCCACAACGGGAACAATCGCCCCCTCCTCCAGCCACAGCGTTAGTACGGAGGTATCGGACACATGGAGCCGGACACAGATATATGGTTCCTCCCACCAGAGCAGTTCCAGATAGCCGCTCTGGACAGCATGGATGAACGCAGGAAGAACGCTCACCGGTGTGAGCCCCGATTCATCCAGCGGGCCCGCACCCAACCGGACGGAGCCATAGACGATTTCCGTCTGTCCCCGCTCCGCCACGGCGGTCACGCCGCCAATGATCTCCGGCTCCAGAACGGTGATTGCGGTTTCCCGCCCGTCATAGGTCATGGAGAGCCGGTATTCCGAGACCGTCTCACCGACGGTGACCGTCAGTTTTGCCTCCGCGGTAAGCTCTTCCGTCGCGGTCATGGCATCGCGGAATTCCGAAAAAGCTCTTTCCAGCCGTGCCTCCCGTTCCCCGCAGCCGGCGAGAAGCAGAAGGGTCATCATCAGTACGGAAACACGAAATTTCCGCATGGGCGCTCCTTTACTCCATGATCTCCATCTCCGCCATGGGCAGGGCCTCAATGATATCCCCCGCCTTCATGGCATATTCTCCATATTTCAGTGCCGCCAGATCTCCCGCCCGGGCATGGAGCCAGCAGGCAGTGACCACCGCGCGGCGCACTGGCATCTGTCCCAGCATGGCGCCAATGGTACCGGCCAGCACATCACCGCTGCCGCCTTTGGCCATGCCGGGATTCCCGGCGTCGATTATGTAGGCCCGGCCATCGGGGAAGGCGCAGATGGTTCGATGGCCCTTCAGGACCAGAATGCATCCATACTCCTTTGAAAAATTTATGGCCTCCGTAAAACGGTCTGCCACCGGTTTCCCCGTAAGACGGGAGAACTCCCCTTCATGGGGCGTGAGCACTACCGGAGCCGCCGTTTTTTTCAGGATGGACGCATCCTGTCCGATGGCCCAGAGGGCGTCCGCATCCGCCACCACAGGGATGGGCGACTGCTCCAAAACAAGCTGTGTGAGCGCAAGGGTGTCCTCACCCCGCCCCATGCCAGGCCCCAGAACGCACACATCGCACACCGAAAGACGCTCCCGGACAGATTCCCAGGCACGGCGGGACACGCGGCCCTTTTCTCCGGACGCAAGAGGAAACACCATAGCTTCCTGGTTTTTGATGGCCTCGATCTCATATATATCCGAGGGGACTCCCAAATAGACCAGACCCGCCCCGGCACGCACCGCGGCCTGAGCCGCCATGGCGGGGGCGCCGGTATACGGAATGGAACCGCCCACGATGAGAAGCTTGCCATAATCTCCCTTGTGGCTCAGGCGGGGCCGCTCGGGCAGACGAAGGTCTTCTCCATGAATGGCATAGACCCCGCAGCCGGAGTTTTTCAGAATATCCTCCGGAATGCCGATGTCCGCCACGGCCAGTTCTCCCCGGCACACACAGCCGGGCTCCACGAAATGGCCGGTCTTGGGGCGAGAAAAAGTCACGGTAACAGCGGCTTTCACCGCATCCCCCAGAATGCATCCCGTATCCGCCGAGACGCCGCTGGGGATATCCGCCGCCACAACGGGCGCTCCGGAAGTATTCATGAGACGCACCGCTTCCAGCGCATCCCCTGTGAGAGGGCGGCTGAGGCCGACACCAAAGAGCGCATCAATGATGACGCCCGCCTTTTTTACGGCGGCTTCCATGGCCTTATCCCCGGAAACATAGAGCTCCAGGGCACCGCCGGCTTCCACGAGCCGTTCCTCCATGGCGCGGGTGTCCGGTGTCATCTTATCCCGATCCCCCACGAGATACACTCTGGCTTCACAGCCGGGGCATCGCTCCATAAGGAGGCGGGCCGCGGCCACGCCGTCGCCGCCGTTATTCCCGGGTCCGGCAAACACCACCGCAAGTCTGCTTTTCTCCATCTGCTCCGCCGCGGCGTTGGCAAGGGCCGAGGCCGCCCGCTCCATAAGGAGCAGGGAGTCGATTCCCCGGTCGTTTATGGCCGTTTTATCGGCCTGTTTCATCTTTTTTGCATCGGAAAGCTCCATACACATCATCCTTCCGTATGCCGCTTGGGAAAAGCGGCTTCCTTTCTGTATTATAATCCTGTGGAAAAAATCCGTCAACGCACATTATAGTTGCTAAATCCGGCGAATTGTGTTATAAAATAAGTTTGTATTGGTATATATTTTTTGAAATCATATTATTCACCATATTGCAAGGAGCAGGACACTATGGAAAAGACTTTGCGGCAGCTGCGGGAAACTTCCCTCAGCGCCATCCGGGAAGCCGGGTCTCTGGAGGAACTGGAAGCCCTCCGGGTGAAATATCTCGGCAAGAAGGGCGAGCTGACCGCCGTCCTCAAAATGATGGGCAAACTCTCCGCCGAGGAGCGTCCCGTCATGGGCCAGCTGGCAAACCAGGTCCGCGAGGACCTCACCAGTGCCATTGATGCCGCCCGCACCGATCTGAGCGCCAAGGCGCTGGAGGCCCGTCTCGCCGCCGAAAAAACGGACGTGACCATTCCCGGCACCCCTGTGATCATCGGTCGGGACCACCCCATCAACAAGGTGGTAAACGAGGCCAAGGAAATCTTTATCGGCATGGGCTTCACCATTGCCGAAGGTCCCGAGGTCGAGCTCTCCAGCTATAACTTCGACCGGCTGAACACCGCGGAAGGCCACCCCGCCCGCGACCGCCAGGACACTTTCTATTTTGACGATAACGACGAGGTCCTCCTCCGCACCCAGACCAGCCCCGTGCAGGTCCACGTGATGGAGACTCAGCCTCTCCCCATCCGCATCATCAGCCCCGGCCGTGTGTACCGCAAGGATGAGGTCGATGCCACCCACAGCCCCATGTTCCACCAGATCGAAGGTCTCGTGGTGGACGAGGGCATCACCTTCGGCGATCTGAAGGGCACGTTGAACGAACTGGTTCACCGTCTGTACGGGCCCCAGACCCGCACCCGCTTCCGCCCCCATCACTTCCCCTTCACCGAGCCCAGCTGCGAAGTGGACGTGGAGTGCTTTGAATGCGGCGGAAAGGGCTGCCGCGTGTGCAAGGGTGAAGGCTGGATTGAGCTTCTGGGCGCCGGCATGGTTCATCCCAAGGTGCTCGAAGGCTGCGGCATCGATACTGCCAAGTATTCCGGCTTCGCCTTCGGCGTGGGCGCCGACCGCATGGCCATGTTCCGCTTCGGCATCAGCGACCTGCGTCTGATGTTCGAAAACGACACCCGCTTCCTCGAGCAGTTCTAAGGAGGGCAAGAAACAATGAATCTTTCACGCGAATGGCTGAATGACTATACGACCGTCACCGTATCCGACAAGGAATTCTGCGACGGTATGACCATGTCCGGCTCCAAGGTCGAAGGCGTCACCAAGACCGGCGAGGGCATTTCCAGAGTTGTGGCCGGCCGGGTCACCTTCATGACTCCCCATCCCGATTCCGACCACCTGTGGGTCTGCAAGATCGACGTGGGCGGTGACCGTGAGCTGAACATCGTTACCGGCGCCCAAAATGTATCCGTGGACGATATGGTTCCCGTGGCGCTGGACGGTTCCACCCTCCCCGGCGGCAAGGAGATCCACACCGGCAAGCTCCGCGGCGTCACCAGCGAGGGCATGCTCTGCTCTCTGGGCGAGCTTGGTCTGGATACCCACGACTACCCCTATGCCATCGAAGACGGCATTTTCATCATGCAGGAGCCCTGCGATCCCGGCGACGACATCATCAGAGTCCTGGGTCTGGGCGACAGCGTGGTTGAGTTTGAGATCACCAACAACCGCCAGGACTGCCTTTCTATCATCGGTCTTGCCCGGGAAGCCGCAGCTACCTTCGGCACCGAGCTTCATGTGGAAACGCCTCAGGTGGAAGGCTCCGGCGACAACATTGAAAACTATCTCTCCATCCAGATCGACGACGCGGAGCTCTGCCCCCGTTACACCGCCCGGATGGTGAAGAATATCCGCATCGAGCCCTCTCCCGCCTGGCTTCGCCGCCGTCTTCGCGCCTGCGGCATTCGCCCCATCAACAACATCGTGGACATCACGAACTATGTTATGCAGGAATATGGCCAGCCCATGCACGCCTTTGACTATTCCTGCGTAGGCGGCAACAAAATCGTTGTCCGCAAGGCCCAGACCGGCGAGAACATCATGACCCTGGACGGCAATCAGCGCAATCTGACGCAGAATATGCTGGTCATCGCCGACGCGGAAAAGCCCATCGGCATCGCCGGCGTCATGGGCGGCGGAAACTCCGAGATCGTAGGCGAAACAAAGACCATCGTCTTTGAGTCGGCAAACTTTAACGGCACCTCCATCCGCAAGACCGCTATCGCCCTTGGCATGCGTACAGACGCTTCCACGAAGTTTGAGAAGGGTCTGGATCCCGAGAGCACCATCCCCGCCGTGCAGCGCGCCTGCGAGCTGGTGGAGATGCTGGGCGCCGGCGACGTGATCGACGGCATGATCGACGTTGTGGCAAAACCCTGGGAGCAGAAGAGCGTCCGTCTGGAGCCGGAGCGCATCAACGCCCTTCTGGGCACCGCCTTCACCCGGGAATACATGATCGAGGTCCTGGAAAAGATCGGCTTTGAGATGCGGGGCGACTATGTGGCCGTGCCCTCCTGGCGCAGCGATATTGATACCTATGCCGATCTGGCCGAGGAAGTGGCCCGTTTCTATGGCTATGACGTGATCGAGCCCACCATGTTCCGGGGCGAAACCGCTCAGGGCCGCTGGAGCGAAAAGCAGCTCTTTGAAAACAAGGTCACCGGCCTCTGCCGCTCCATGGGCTTCAACGAGATCCTTACCTATTCCTTCGGCAGCAAGACGGCCTGGGATAAGATCCGTCTCCCCGAAGATTCCTCTCTGCGCAACGCTTTCGTCATCCAGAACCCGCTGGGCGAAGACCGCAGCGTCATGCGCACTACCGCCATGCCCTCCATGCTGGAAGTTCTGGCCACCAACACCGCCCGCCGGAATGCCGCGGTCCGGTTCTATGAGAAGGCCACGGTATATCTGCCCAAGGAGGACGGACTGGCCAACGAGTTCTGTTGGCTCACGCTGGGCGAATACGGCGGAGGCGCTGACTTCTTCCAGCTCAAAGGCTGCATCGAGGCTCTTCTCGCCAATATGCGCATCGAGAACGTCCGCTATACCGCCAGGAGCGACAACCGCGCCTTCCATCCCGGCCGCTGCGCAGAGCTCACCGTGAACGGTCAGGTCATCGGCACCATGGGTCAAATCCATCCCCTGGTCTGCGAGACCTACGGTCTGGACGAGAACACTTTCTATGCCGAACTGAACATGCCCGCCATGATGGCTCTCCAGAGCCCCGAAAAGACCTTCACCGCCCTGCCCCGCTTCCCCGCTGTCACCCGTGATATCGCCCTCGTCTGCAGCACGGATATCCCCGTGGCCGACCTGGCTGACACCATCACCGCAGCCGGCGGCCAGTATCTGGAAGCCGTTACGCTCTTCGACGTTTATACCGGCGCCCCCATCCCTGCGGGCAGCAAGAGCGTGGCCTTCTCCCTGACTCTGCGGGCCAAGGATCAGACTCTCACCGAGGAGCACGCAGCCGAAACCATGAACGCCATTCTGGCCGCTTTGGCCGAGAAACACGGCGCCGCCATCCGCTAAAGCAAAATATGGGGAAATTTTTCTAAAACTTAATAATTTTGTAACACTTTTCCCTTTTCATTTGCTGAAATCATGTTATAATAGTCCTGTGAGAATTTTTTCTCACAGGACTTTTTGTTTCCAAAATTGGGTTCAGGGAGGGATATGACGATGGATGAATCCACACGCAAATTCAAAGTTCTGGATCACAGCACCGAGATCCGGGAAATACTGTCCACGGTGTATAATTCTCTCGTGGAAAAGGGCTATAACCCTATCAACCAAATCGTAGGCTATATCCTCTCCGAGGATCCCACCTACATCACCAACTACAACAACGCCCGGGCCCTTATCTGCCGTCTGGACCGGGATGACCTGCTTCAGGAGCTTCTCCTCAGCTATCTGGGAAAGAAATAAAAAGCACCGGCGAATTTTTTGAAAAATCCGCCGGTTTCCTATTGACATTCTCTTAAAATCGTGTATAATATGAATGTTCGCAAACGAACATAGCGGGATTGTGTAAAGGTAGCACAGCGGACTCTGACTCCGTATGTGAGGGTTCGAATCCTTC
>CAZQFN010000047.1:0-10905 GCA_964592685.1 uncultured Oscillospiraceae bacterium
AATTCACCTTCCCGCTCAGACGAACATAGCTCATGGTCTCCTGGTCGCAGACGCATATCTGGATATAGGGATGGGCCAGCAGCTCCGCATAGGAGGTATAAAACACCACCGTGTCGAAATACAGCACGCCATCTTCTTCGAACTTGAATTCGATGGGGCGGATCTGGGCGTTGCCGTCCTGCCCCAGGGTGGCCGCATACTGCAGAGGGAAGCGCTCAAACACATCCGTCACCACGCTCAATCCGTCCTCATAATCTAGCGATTTGAAAAAGTCCAGATTGGACACCGGCTCCTCGCTCGCTCCGGAGGAAGATCCCGCGAGGGCCGTGGAAAACAGGGTAGACGCCAGCAGAAACGCCACAATTTTTCTGAATTTCATATCATACTCCTAGCCATCGAAAATCCAAAAGCCTTATTTGTCATCATTATAACGGCTATTGTGTGCCTTGACAATACAACCTCTGCCGTTTTCTCGCCGAGGCCTGCCGGAACTTTTTTCCCGTGACCAGAAGCCCCGAAAAAACCGGGCAACGCTCTTTTTCCGGCGGCACAAACAACGCAAAAAGGGCATAAACAACACATTTCCCGCCCCGCCCTTTTCTTTACACAAATCAAAAATTTCGTTATACTGTTTTCAGAAAGGGGGATGGCTATGAGCATACCGCCCGCTGAGCCGCTGCTTTATTCCTTTGGCTCCACCATATCCCGATTTTCCGGTTTCTTCTATCAATGCTATCTGATCCCGCTGGCCCTGGCCGTAATCGTGCTGAGTCTGGGCGGGGAGAAAAAGCTCTCTCCTCTGCGGATCGCGCTGCAAACGGTTCTGACCTGTCTGGTCGGCGCCGCCATTTATTTTCTGCTCGCACCGCTGTTTCGGGATTTCCGGCAGATCGGCACTCTTATCCATCTGGCCCTTCTGGCCTTTATCATCCTCTATGCGGTCTTTCTCAGCCCCATGCAGCTTCATGTGCGGCTCGTGGTCACCGCGGCGGTCATTGCGGATATCAACTGGGCCCAGTCCATCAGCACTCAGATCCTCATGCCAACCATCCCGCTGTCTCTGTCCAACACCCTGCAGCTTCTGCTGCTTCTGGCCGCGCTGACGGTGGTGGTGGTTTTCCGCCCCTCCCGTTCCTCCCACATCCCCACAGCCTATTGGCTGTCCATGCTGATCATCGCCGGCCTTTCCACCGCATGCCTGTATTCCATTCGCATACTGGGCGGTCAGGGCGTTTATCGCTTCGGCAGCTCCGCGACGCTCAGCATCACGCTTCTGTCCTTCTTTGTTGTCAGCCAGCTGATTTACTATTTATATTATGTTCTTGTCCGCGCTCACCGGACCGCCATGGAAATGGAGACCATGCAGGCCAAGCTGGAGCAGGATCTGGAATTTTATAAGCGCTCCGATACTCTGATCCAGGAATACCGCAGTCTGCGCCACGAATTGAAAAATCATTTCTCCGTCATGGAAACACTTCTGCGGGAAAAGCGCTATGACCAGCTTTACCGGTATTTTGAAGACTACACCGGAAACATGGCGGTCCAGCTGGAGGAATTCCGCTGCGCCAATCCGCTGGTCAGCTCCATCATTTCCCATCAGATGAACACCGCCAAAGCCGCCGGCGTCCGTCTAGATGTGATCGCCGCCGTACCCGAAACGCTTGGCATTGCGGACGACGATCTCTGCTCCCTGCTTTCCAACATGCTGGACAACAGCGTGGAAGGCTGTCTCCGCGCGGGGCAGACCCAGGCCAAGGCGACTCTGCACACCGACAAAAACTGCCTTTTCATCACCGTCACCAACCCCGCGCCGGAGGATGTTCTTGCGGCAAACCCAAATCTTCTCTCCACCAAATCCAATCCCACCGCCCATGGCTTCGGCATCCCCATCATCCGCCGCATCGTGGAAAAATACGACGGCATCGTCACCTTCCACGCAAAGGACGGCTGGTTCACCGCCGATGCTATGCTGTATCTGGAGGAGGCCTGAGATATGGAGTCCTTAACGATCGTTCTTTGCGATGACGATGCCGTTTTTCGCGGGTCCATGGTGCGCACGCTGGAGCAGTGCTTTGCCTCCCACAGCATCGCTCTCCACATCGAAGAGAGCAGCTGCGCCCAGGAGCTTCTCTCCCTGCTGGGGCACAGAAGCTTTGATCTGATCTTTCTGGATATCGATATGCCCCAGACCGACGGCATCGCCCTGGGGCAGCAGCTACGCGCGCTGGGCTGTCAGTCGGACATCATCTATGTATCCAATCTGGACGAGCGGGTCTATGAGATCTTTCGCGCCCATCCCTGGTCCTATATCCGGAAGAGCCGCTTTTCCCGGGAGCTTCCCGGCGTGATCGGAGAATATGTTCAAAGCCTCCGGAGCAGGGCTCAGCAGCTTGTTCTTCAGAACACGGACGGCCAGGTCCAGGCCTTCAGCCCGGGAGACATTCTCTATGTGGAGGCCGTGGGCAAGATACAGAAGCTGCTTCTGGCCACCCAGAAGGAGCCCTTTCTGATCCGCAGCGCACTCCACGATCTGGAGCAGAAGCTGCTCCCCCTTGGGTTCATCCGGATCCACAAAGGATTCCTGGTCAACTATCGCTGCATCCGCAAAATCACATCCCGCAGCGTCACACTGGACTCCGGCGCCGAGCTCCCCATCGGGCGGGACCGTCTGAAACAGGCCCGGGAGAGCTATCTCGCCCTTATGAAATGGAAGGGTCTGACGCTCAGCAGCGACGATTCCGACTGACCCGGACAGCACAGCAAAAAGGAAGAGCCTTCCGCAGAGGCTCTTCCTTTTTGCTGTTTTTGTTTATTTCTCCAGGATCGCCATAAACTCATCGCCGGTAATGGTCTCCTGTTCATACAGGAAGCGGGCCAGCCGATCCAGCTTGTCCCGGTTCTCCTGAAGGATCTGGGCAGCCTTGTCATGCTGCGCCCGGACCACATCCACCACCAGCCGGTCGATCTGAGCCGCCGTCTGCTCGGAGCAGGCCAGAGACGTATCCCCACCCAGATACTGGTTTGACAGCGTTTCCATGGCAACCATATCGAAGTCCCGGCTCATGCCGTAGCGGGTGATCATCGCCCGGGCCAGCTTTGTGGCCTGCTCGATATCGTTGGATGCGCCGGTGGTCACGGACCCGAAAACAATCTCCTCGGCCGCACGGCCGCCGGTATAGGTGGCGATCTTGTTTTCGAGCTCTTCCTTGGTCATGAGATAGTGATTGCCTTCCTCCACCTGCATGGTATATCCCAGCGCGCCGGAGGTGCGGGGCACAATGGTGATCTTCTGCACCGGGGCGGAATGGCTCTGCTTTGCCGCCACCAGGGCGTGTCCGATCTCGTGATAGGCCACAATCTGTTTTTCCCGGTCTGTGAGGATGGCATTTTTCTTCTGATAGCCGGCAATGACCACCTCGATGCTCTCCTCCAGATCCGCCTGGGTAACAAACCGCCGCTTCTGGCGCACGGCCCGAAGGGCCGCTTCGTTTACGATGTTGGCAAGCTCCGCGCCGGAGGCACCGGAAGCCATGCGGGCCACCCGGGAAAAGTCCACATTCTCCGAAATCTTTACCTTCTTGGCATGGACCTTCAGGATCTCCTCCCGGCCCTTCAGATCCGGCAGTTCTACCGGCACGCGACGGTCAAAGCGGCCGGGACGGGTAAGCGCCGGGTCCAGAGACTCGGGGCGGTTGGTGGCCGCCAGGATGATAACGCCCGTGTTTTCCTCAAAACCGTCCATCTCCGTGAGGAGCTGGTTAAGCGTCTGCTCCCGCTCGTCATTTCCGCCCAGTTTGGTGTCACGCTTTTTGCCGATGGCGTCGATCTCGTCAATGAACACGATGCACGGCGCTTTTTCCTTGGCCTGCTTGAAAAGATCCCGCACCTTGGAGGCACCCATACCCACAAACATCTCCACGAACTCCGAACCGGACATGGAGAAGAAGGGGACATCGGACTCGCCCGCCACCGCCTTGGCCAGCATGGTCTTGCCGGTGCCCGGAGGGCCCACCAGAAGGATGCCCTTGGGCATGGAAGCGCCGATCTCCTTGTATTTTTCAGGATTTTGGAGATATTCCACGATCTCCTGCAGATTCTCCTTGGCCTCGTCCTCGCCGGCCACATCGGAAAATTTGATTCCCTCAGAGGACTTCACATAGACCTTGGCATTGCTCTTGCCCATGCCGAACATCATAGAGTTTGGCCCGCCGGCTTTTTCCATAAGTTTTTTCGACATAAACTGGCCAATGGCGATAAACACGATCAGAGGCAGCACCCATCCCAGGATGGCCCACAGGATCGAGGTCTCTTCCAGCTCCTGACCATAAAACTCCACCCCGGCGGCATACAGCCGGCTTGCCAGATCAGGATCGTTGACCATGATGGTCTTATACAGCAGCTCCTCTGTCTCTCCGGTGAAATAGATCGTGTTCTCCTGATCCCGGATCTCGACTTTGGTCACCCGACCCGCTTCCACCATGGAGAGGAAGGTTCCGTAATCCACCTCCTCCATTTTGCTGTGAGTCAGCCAGGGCATGGCAAACAGATTAAACAGCAGCACGACGGCCAGCACGATCACATAATAAAACGCAAGCGGTTTTTTCGGTTGCTTTACTTCGTTCATGATTGCTCCTTTCGAAAAATGAACTCTCCGGCCAGAAAGCCGGCAAGGATATAATAAAAAACCCGTTTCAAGTCAATCTCTCTTTTATGAACGCTGGATTTTCCGGCACTTCGGTGGTATTATCGTCTCATAGAATTTTTAGGAGGAATCTGTATGCCTTTCAGTACAAACAGTCCGATCCTGTTTTTGCTCGCAGGTATCTGCATCGCCGCTGTTCTGGCCCAGTCTGTGTTTTTTCTGATAAAAGCCTGGAAACGCGGCCGTGAGATCGGCATGGAAAAAGCCAAACTTCGCCAGATCGCCGTTACTGCCGGCGTTTTCACCATCGCCCCGGCGGTGGCCATCGTTGTCAGCGTCATCACCCTTTCCAAGGATCTGGGCGTTGCCCTGCCCTGGCTCCGTCTGAGTGTGGTAGGCTCTCTGTCCTATGAGACGATCGCCGCCGCCAACTCTCTGAGCGCCATGGGTCTGACCTTCGGCCAGACCAACGGCCTCACCGCTTCCCAGTTTGTGACCATCGCCTCGGTCATGACGCTGAGCATCATGGTCGGCATCTGGCTTGTTCCCGTTGTCTGCAAAAAAATGCAGGGCGGCGTGGTAAAACTGGAGAACCGGGACAAGCGCTGGGCAGATATTCTTTCCTCCGCCATGTTCATCGGCATGATCTCCGCATTCGTGGGTTATGTGTTCTGCGATGTTTCCACCATTTTCCAGGGCTCCGCCCAGGGCCTTATTCCCGTGTGCGTCATGGCGGTTTCCGCCCTCATTATGATCGTCTGCGGTCTGCTGATGAAGAAAACCGGCGCCCGGTGGCTGAACGATTACGCGCTGCCCATCAGTCTCATTCTGGGCATGGCCAGCGCCATCCCCATCACCAGCTGGCTGTCCTGAGGAGGTAATGACCATGAAAACCGAACTGACTTATATGGATCGCGTCCATCGCTGGGGCACGGCCTGGAACCTCTCCGTGATGGTGATTCTGCTTCTCTTCCCCGTGGCCGTGGGTCTGATTTTCCAGGCACCCCCCGATATCAACGGCCTTCTCATGGGCCTTCTGGCCACCGCGCCCATGTATTGGGCGGTGGGCGTCATCGAGACCTTCACCTTCATCCCCATGCTGGGCGCCGGCGGCTCCTATCTCTCCTTCGTCACCGGCAACATCTCCAATCTGAAGCTCCCCTGCGCCATCAACGCTCTGGAGCAGGCAAACGTGAAGGCCAATTCCGAGGAGGGCGAGGTCGTCTCCACCATCGCCATCGCCGTTTCCAGCATCGTGACCACCGTCATCATCATTCTGGGCGTCCTTCTCATCACACCCCTGACCCCCATTCTGGAAGCCCCCGTGCTGGAGCCTGCCTTTGCCCAGATCCTGCCCGCCCTGTTCGGCGGACTTGGCGTGGCCTTCATCTCCAAGAACTGGCGCATCGCCATCGCCCCGGTGGCGCTGATGCTCATTCTGTTCATCGCCGTTCCCGCTCTCAACAGCAGCACCGTGGGCATCATGGTGCCGGTAAGCGTGCTGTTCACCATAGGCGTGAGCCGCGTCCTGTATAAAAAAGGACTCCTGGACGAAGGAGGCAACGCATGACCGCCCTGATCGTTATTTTGCTCCTTCTGGCCGCCTTTATTGCCGTCCTTCTCATCCGCACCCTCCGTTTCCGCCCCAAAGCGGAGACTCCCCACACCGTGGAGCCGGTGGATTTTGACCGCCAGGCCGCCATCGATGCGCTGCAAAAACTGGTCCGCTGCCGCACCGTCTCCTATTATGACCACAGTCTGGAAGACGACGCCGAATTTGAAAAGCTCATCGGCCTCCTGCCGGAGCTGTATCCCGAAGTCTTCAGGATCTGCACCCTCACCCGGCTGCCGGACCGGGGCCTTCTGTTCCTGTGGCCCGGCAAGGCCCATGAGGAACCCTCCGTCATGATGGCCCATTACGACGTCGTCCCCGTGGACGAGGACGGCTGGGAAAAGCCCCCCTTCGACGGCATCATCGAAGACGGCATCCTGTGGGGCCGGGGCACGCTGGACACCAAGGTCACCTTCAATGGCGTGCTCTCCGCCGCCAACGCCCTCATCGGCCGGGGCTTTGTCCCGGCGCAGGACATCTATTTCGCCTTCTCCGGCGGGGAAGAGGTCAGCGGCCCGGGCGCGGCAAACATCGTCAACTGGTTCTTTGACCACAACATCACCCCCGCCCTGGTCGTGGACGAGGGCGGCGCCGTGGTAGAGGGCGTATTCCCCGGTGTTTCGGAGCCCTGCGGTCTCATCGGCATTGCGGAAAAGGGCATGCTGAATCTGAACTTCTCCATTCAGTCCGGCGGCGGCCATGCCTCCGCCCCGCCCCCTCACACGCCCATCGGAACGCTGGCGCAGGCCTGCATCAAGGTGGAAGCCCATCCCTTCCCCATGCACATCACCCGCCCCGCCGCCGAGATGTTCGACACCCTGGGCCGCCGGTCCGGCTTCCTGTATCGGATGATCTTTGCAAACCTCTGGCTGTTCAAGGGCGTGCTGGATATGATCTGCAAAAAATCCGGCGGTGAGCTGAACGCCCTCCTCCGCACCACGGTGGCCTTCACCCAGGCCTCCGGCAGCCAGGCCCCCAACGTCATCCCGCCCAACGCCTCGCTGGTGGCGAATCTCCGTCTGAACCCCGCCGACTCGGTGGAAGGCGCCGTGGAATACATTCGCCGCGTGGTGGGCGACGATTCCATCACGCTTGTCCCCGAGGATCACATGGAGCCCAGTCCCATCTCCGAAACCGACTGCCCCGCCTGGGACAAGGTCGCCCTGGCCGTGGCCGACACATGGCAGGGCTGCGTGGTGGCCCCCTATCTCATGGTCCAGTGCTCCGACAGCCGCCATTACCGCGATCTCTCCAACCATGTGTACCGCTTCTCCGCTATGGATCTCACCACCGAAGAGCGGCGCACCATCCACGGCCACAACGAGCGCATCCGGCTGGAATCCATCGGCCGCGCCGTGGAATTTTACATCCGCCTGATGAAACAGTGCTGATCTTTCCGCAAACATAAAAGAGCACCGTCGAAGCTTCAGAAGCTTCAGACGGTGCTTTTTCGATTTTATTGGTTTATGATCAGTCTTCCACTTCCACGTCGTTGTTTCCTTCCGCGGCCAGATCCAGCACGGTGCTGCGCAGCATGGACATCTCCGCGCTGTCGCAGACATAGCTCGTGCCAATGACCTCCTGAACCGTATCGCCGACAAAGTAGAAAATGGGTCCGGACCAGTCGGACAGCGTGACGGAAACGGTGACCACATCGCCCTCCGGCGCAGTCACCTGCTCGCCGGTGACCCCGATGCTGGTCACTGTGCGGACCATGCTCTCCGCAAGATCGTCGGACAGGGTGAGATAGCCGCTCTGCCCGTCGATGTCATAGCTGACATGGACGCCGATGATCTCCAGATGGTCCTGCTCCCCGTTGGCAATGGCTGCCGCTTCAGCAAAATCCTCCCGGATCTCCGATATGATGCCGCCGCCGAACTTTCCGGTCGTGCTCTCCGGCTGAATGTTCACGTCCCACAGCGGGTCAATGTTCTCCAGCCAGTAATACACCGGGCCATAGGTCTTGTTCACCGTCACCACCAGGCACTGCTGGGCAAAGGAGAAGGAATAAGAAGTGCCGTCCTCCATGGTGAAAATATAATCCTGTACCGCCGTCACATCCACATATTTGTCCGGGGCATTTTCCACCAGCATCACCGAAGCGCCGCAAAGAGCATCAAACACCGCGCGGACCACTTCCGGATCGGTGCTGGTGAAGATGGCTCCGCCATTTGCCCGGCGGCCCACGGACACGGGGGTATTTTCATCGAAGTTGTCCGCAAACGCCCGGACGTCTTCATCGTAATACAGGTCAAACACATCGTATTCCCCGCTGTAGGCCGGGAAGGCGATGGAAAACAGATCCTCGCCGCCGGTGATCGTATAGTCCCCGGTGTAGAGGCTGAGATTTCCGCGGTCAAAGGTGACGGAGCGGGTCTCCCCGTTGGACATGGTGAACGTATACACCATCTCATCGGTGTTATCCCCCTCCGCGGCCTCACCGGTCACGGTCATGTTCCGGAGCGCGTCGCAGGCGGCAATGATGGAAGCGCGGTCAAACACGGGGGAGATGCAGCCCTCCGCGCCGCTGTTATACTGAAAACTCAGGGCAATGGGCGTGTCAGAATAATATCTGGAGCCAAACTCGCTCCAGCCCATGAACGCATACGCAGACTGTTCCCGAAACGCACCTTCCACGGTCGCTTCCGATGCCGTTTCTTCGGGGATCAGGGTAGTCCCGATTTCCGTTCCCGGCAGAATGCTTACAAAATTCCCGCAGCCGCACAGCCCCATCATCAGGACCGCCGCCAGCAGGACCGACAGAATTCTTCTCATATATAACTCCCTTCGCGGCAGATAAAGTTTTTCCCATACAGAATGAATTATATCATACCGCCGGGAATTTGAAAAGCTCCTCCCCGGAAAGGGCCGTCACCCGGCACTCTCCGGTATTCCGGTCCGCAAAGCATTCCACGCCCGTTTCCCCGCAGGCGCGCGTGAAGCGCAGACGGCCCTCCGCGGCCTCCAGAACCCGAATATCCCCCCGGCGAAGAGACTCCAGGGTATTTTTCATCCGCCCCAGCACCCGGTACAGGGTCTGAAGTCCCGCATCCTCCCGTCCCCAGGGGAAGGGAAGACGGCACATGGGATCCCTGCCGCCGGCGAGCCCGGCCTCATCGCCGTAATAGATCACCGGAGCCCCGGGCAGCGCAAACTGAAGGAACGCCGCCGTCTGCCGGCCGCGCAGATCTGTCAGCAGCGTGCTCACCCGCTCCGTATCGTGGTTCCCCAGGATGGCCATGGTGCAGTCCAGGGCCCCGGCGGGATAGTTTTCCGCCAGCGTCATCACCGTTTCGGCCAGAGCCGGGCCCTCATCCTCCCCGGACACAAAGGCCAGGATCGCTTTCCGCAGCGGGAAATTGATAACGCCGTCCAGCTCGCCGCCGGTAAAATACTTCCGCCGCACGCCATAGCTCTCCTTGTTGGAGGCATCCTCCCAGACCTCACCGATGACGATCCCCGCCGGATTCCCGGCTTTCACCCGGGCCCGCAGGGCGGCAATAAATGCATCCGGCAGCTCGTCGGCCACATCCAGACGGAATCCGTCCGCTCCCAGGGCCATCCATTTGGCCACAACGCCCTCTTCCCCCAAGATGTATTCCATATAATCCGGGTCAGTCTCCTTCACGCAGGGAAGAGATTCAATTCCCCACCAGCAAGTGTATTTCCCGGGAAATTCCTGAAAATCATACCACTTATAATAAGGCGAATCGACTCCTTTTGATACAGCTCCCCCACCAAACACGTTTTCTCCGTCAAAATAGACACTGTTTCGCCCGGTGTGGGAGAACACACCGTCCAGCACCACACGGATGTTTCGGGCATGGGCCTCCCGGCAAAGACGGACGAAATCCTCTTCCGTGCCCAGCATGGGATCGATGCGGGTGTAGTCCGCTGTGTCATACCGGTGGTTGGAGGCCGCCAGGAAAATGGGATTGAGATAGATCACATTCACCCCAAACCCGGCAATATAATCCAGCTTTTCCTCAATTCCCCGGAGATTTCCTCCGGCAAAATCGGTGGCATCGGGAAGCTCCGGGCAGAAGCTCTGAAAATCCTTCACCGTATAAGGCGTGAGCTTTCCCACAAGGGAGCAGTCCCCGGATTTAAAGAAGCGGTCAGGGAATATCTGATAATATACCGCCCCGCGGAAGCTCTCCGGCACATGATAGTCCCGGGGCAGCACGGAAAGCTGCCATCGGTCTCCCTCGCCGATATTCGTTCCCTGTCCCCGGCGAAAGAGCTCATAGGTTCCATTTTTATCCCGGATACGGAAGAAATAGAAATAGAGCCCCGGCTCCTCCCAGCGGAAGCCCCCCCGGAACACATCGTATTCACCCTCTTTTCCCGCCGGGAAGAGAGGCTCCTGCCGTGTATCGGTCATCAGCGTGACCTCCGCCGCTTCGCAGGATATGGGAATGCGGACGCGAACGCGGCATTCCTCGCCGGCCCGCAGAGGGCCGAAGGGTGTCTTATCCGCTGTGTCGCGGCTGTTGAATAGGATGTTCATGGGCATAGCCTCCTGCCGCGGGACAGATTTCCCGCGTTTTCGCAAAAAATAAAAAAACACCCGGCCGAAGACCGGGTGTTTGATGCATTATTCAGCCAGGGCGTTGAGCTTCTTAGCCATTGCGGATTTCTTGTGAGCCGC
>CAZQFN010000048.1:0-10857 GCA_964592685.1 uncultured Oscillospiraceae bacterium
CAGCAACCGGGTGAAGGATCCGCCCAGACCCCGGAGAACACCGCTCCGGCAGCGGAGGCGGGCGTCTCCCATGCGGGCGAAAAGGCCGGTGAAGGCGTCCCGGATGGCCTCCATGCCGAGGCATATGACCGTGAGCCGGCCGGCGGCGGCGAGGGCGGGGAAAAAGAAGGAGAGAACGAGGGCGGCAAGCGCTGCCGGGGGCACAAGACTGCGGCGGAGACTGTCAAACAGTTTCCACCGGTCAACGGGATGCATATCCCGCCCGGCCCGGAGGAGCCAGGGCAGGTTCTGCCAGTCGCCCCGCACCCAGCGGTGCATCCGCCGGAACCAGGCGGGCGCGGTGATAGGGGCGCTGTCCGTAAGCTCAACATCCCCCATATAAGCGCCCCGGAGATAGGCGCCCTCCAGGGCGTCATGGCTCAGAACGCGGTTTTCTCCGAAGCGGTGTCCGGTGCATTGCAGAAGGGCGCCGGCGTCCAGAATGCCCTTGCCGGAGAAGCCGCCCCGGCCGAAGAGATCGAAAAACAACTCCCCGGTGGGGGCGCCGTAGGGATCCGTGCCGCCCTGACCGGCATAGAGACGGGAGAAATCCGTGGCGAGGGCGCTTTCCAGCTCCACGCTCATCCGGGGATGAATGACGCCGTGACCCCGGACGACAACGCCCTTTTCCACCACCGGGACATTGGCCGGATGCATGGCAGCGCCGATGAGGGAACGGGCGGCCCCGGGGACCAGACGGGTATCCCCGTCCAGACACAGGATGTAACGGGCGCGAAGCGCTTCCCGGTCTCCGGCGAGACAGCGCAGTGTGCTGGGCTGATTCCGGGTCAGACGGGCCAGCTCCAAAATGGCGCCCCGCTTCCGCTCCCGGGGGGTGAAGACCTGGTCGGCCTCGTTCCACTGCGGGTCCCGGGTGAGGAGAAAGAAGCCGCCGCCATAGGTCTCGTTCAATTGGTCGATAACGGCCTTTGCCGCCTCCAGACGGGGGCGGTTTTCCGGGCAGGGATAGGTTTTGGAATCCGGGCAGTCGGCCAGCAGGGCAAAGAGCAGCTCCCCGCCGCAGTCCCGGCTGGCGAGATGATAATCCTCCAGCTTGCGGGCGAGGGTCGAGCCGCTCTCCTCATCGGTCAGCAGCGCCGAAACGGCGCAGACTGTCCGCCCCTCCGGCGGAAGACCGGCCTCCAGCGCCAGGCGGGGCAGTCGTTTTGGTTTTGTGAAGCGGAGAAGAAGCCCGTCCAGCAGCGAGCGCACGAGCTCCGAAAAGGGGAGCAGTGTCAGAACGGTGATCCAGAGATTTTTTGCCCAAAGTCCGGCCATCAGGGATAGCCCCGCCGTGGCAAGAATGAAGGCGGCAACATACAGGGCGCCCGTGCGCCGGTTCGGGGGGCAGAGATGGCTGTGAAGGCCTGCGTCCAGGGCGGCGCGGGCCTCTGCAAGAGCGCTGACGCCATGCTTTTTGGCGAGAGTCTGGCACCGGTCGCGATACATGGCCCGGCTCGATTCATCCATGAGGGGATAGATCTCATTCTCCCGCAGAAGAGTGTCCAACGGATCGGAGCGCTCCAGCGCCTCCGTCAGATCCAGCTCCGCCAAGGTGCGGAGACCGGTGAAAAGCTCCGCGGCCTGCTCGGTGTCGGCCCCCTCCGCGAGGGCAAGAATGACCGCCATGCGTAACGCCGCGCCTGTCAGCGCGGCCTCCTTTTCCGGCAGAGCGTCATGGCGCCGGGCCCCGGTCAGGAACTCCTCCACGCGTTCCTCGGTTATGGGACCGGCTTCCACCAGCTGGCGGCAAAGGGTGACCAGCGCCGCTCCGTCCGGGCCGCGGCGCAGCTTTCCTGCGGCGCGGAAGGCCGCAAGGGCCAGATGTCCCTCCCGGCGGGAGAGATATTCGTTGTCGGCGTACCAGGCGGGAGCGTTTTCCTCCCGGCCCAGCGCGCTCACGCGCTCCATGGCATGGGCCAGCTGCGCGGCGGTCTTTCGTCCGGAGACCGCACCGGTGATGGGGATGCTCCTGGCCGCTTGTTCGCCCCATCCGGCCAGGCGTTCGAGTCTGATCGTTTCCATACTGGGGATTTTTCCCGTCTTGGCGAGGGAATATACCGGGGGGGAAACCGGGGATTTTGAGCAGGTGTCAAAGAAAAATACTTGACAGTGGATGAGGGGCGTGGTATGATAGCAAGGCTGTAAAGGGGAAACTCTTGACAGCGCTACCGGGAAAGGAGCGTAAAAGCGTGGAAAGCACCCATCTTGACCGGGCGCTTCTGCTGGATTTTTACGGCGAGCTCCTGACCGACAAGCAGCGGGAATACTGCGACCTCCACTGGAATGAGGACTATTCTCTTGCGGAGATCGCGGAGCTGGGCGGGCTGAGCCGTCAGGGCGTCTGGGACATCCTCCGCCGGGCGGAGGCTACGCTGAGGGACATGGAAAACAAAACCGGGATCGTTCGCCGCCATCTGGACCGGAAGGCCCAGATCGCCGAAATACGCGGGGAGCTTATGGCGGTCCTTCCCGACGACGAAAACAGCCGCTCCATTCTGAGCCGGCTGGATGGATTGATGTAAATGGCTTTTGAAAGTTTATCCGAAAAACTCAATAACATTTTCAAAAAGCTCCGGGGCAAAGGCCGCCTGACCGAGGCGGACGTAAAGGAGGCCATGCGCCAGGTGCGGATGGTTCTGCTGGAGGCGGACGTGAGCTACAAGGTCGTGAAAGACTTTGTAAAAACCGTGTCCGAGAAGGCCGCCGGCACCGAGATCCTGGAGAGCCTGAACCCGGCCCAGATGGTCATCAAGATCGTGAACGAAGAGATGACCGCGCTTATGGGCGGCCAGGCTGTGAAGCTGAACTACTCCTCCAAGGTCCCCAGCATCGTCATGGTGGTGGGCCTTCAGGGCGCCGGCAAAACCACCAACACCGCGAAGCTTGCCGCCTGGGTGAAAAAGCACCAGAACAAGCGGCCCCTTCTGGTGGCCTGCGACATCTACCGTCCCGCGGCCATCAAGCAGCTGGAGACCGTGGGCACTCAGGTGGGCATCCCCGTGTTCCAGATGGGCCAGCAGGACCCCGTGGATATTGCCAAAGCCGCTGTGGAGCATGCCCGCCGCCACGGAAATGATCTGATCTTCCTGGATACCGCCGGCCGTCTCCATGTGGACGAGGCGCTGATGGAAGAACTTAAAAACATCAAAGCCGCCGTGGATCCCGCAGAGATTCTGCTCACGGTGGACGCCATGACCGGCCAGGACGCTGTGAACGCCGCCTCCGCCTTTGACGAGGCACTGGGCATCACCGGCGTCATGCTCACCAAGATGGACGGCGACGCCCGCGGCGGCGCGGCCCTCTCGGTCCGGGCGGTCACCGGCAAGCCCGTGAAATTTGTGGGCATGGGCGAAAAGCTGGACGCCATCGAGGTCTTCCACCCCGACCGCATGGCCAGCCGCATTCTGGGCATGGGCGACGTGCTCACTCTTATCGAAAAGGCCGAGCAGGCCGTGGACCAGAAGAAGGCCGAGGAAATGGCCAATAAGCTCATGAAGAGCCGGTTCACCCTGCAGGATTATCTGGAGCAGATGCGCTCCATCAAAAATATGGGCTCCATGGAGGACATTCTGGCCATGGTCCCGGGCATGGATGCCAAGGCTCTGAAAGGGGCCAAGATCGACGAAAAGGCCATGGCCCGCACCGAGGCCATCATCCTTTCCATGACCCAGAAGGAACGGGACAATCCCGGCATTCTGAATGCCAGCCGCAAGCGGCGCATCGCCGCGGGCTCCGGCACCAGCGTGGTGGAGATCAACCGTCTTCTGAAGGGCTTTGATGCCATGAACGCCATGGCAAAGCAGATGGCGGGCACCCGCAAGGGCCGCCGCATGGCCAAGAAGGCCGGCATGCTTGGCGGCTTCGGCGGTTTTTAATTCGTTCAATCAAAATAATAAAAATATATAACTTATCTGGAGGAACAAAACAATGGTTAAAATGCGTCTTAAGAGACAGGGTGCCAAGAAGGCTCCTTTCTATCGTGTGGTTATTGCTGACAGCCGCTCCCCCCGTGACGGCCGCAACATCGAAGAGATCGGCACCTATGATCCCATGACCACTCCTGCCACCATCAACATCGACATGGAGCGCGCCAAGTATTGGATCGCCTGCGGCGCTCAGCCCACCGAGACCGTTCGCGGCCTTCTCAAGATGGCGGAGGCTAAGGCTGAATAAGCCGGGAGCTCCCAATGAAGGAACTGCTGACTTACATTGTGCAGAGCCTTGTAGACAACCCCGATAAGGTCACCGTGGAAGAAAAGGTGACTGGCAAGGAGACCGTATTCGAGGTACGGGTCGCCGATGGCGATATGGGCAAGGTCATTGGCCGTCAGGGCCGCATCGTGCGCCAGATCCGCGTGCTGATGAAGGCTGTTGCCCAGCGTCAGGGAAAGAAAGTCTCTGTAGATATACTCGATTGAAGAAGCAATATCTGGAAGCGGGCCGGATCGTCAATACCCACGGCGTCCGGGGCGAGGTGAGAATCGAGCCCTGGGCGGACGAGGCGGCGTTCCTGACCCGCTTCAAGCGGTTTTATATGGACGGACAGCCGGTAAAGGTTCGCTCCTGCCGGGTCCACAAGACCCTGTGCATCGCCTCTCTGGAGGGCATTGACGACGTGAACGCCGCCATGGCTCTCAAGGGAAAGGTCATCTTCATCGACCGCAAGGACGCAAAGCTCCCCAAGGGAACCGTCTTTATCCAGGATATTCTGGGCGCCCGTGTGGTGGACGAGGAAGGGACGGAACTCGGCGTTTTGGACCAGGTGCTTCCCGCGCCGGCCGCTTCGGTCTATGTGGTGAAAGGCGAGAGGGAGATCCTTATTCCCGATGTGCCCGCGTTCATCCTCGATAAGGACGCGGACAACGGCGTCATCACCGTCCGTCTCATCGAAGGTATGTAATAAAAAATCAAGGCGGGAGTCCCTGTGGCCCCCGCCCTTTTGACATAGGTTCGTGTATTATGCGTATTGATATTCTGACATTGTTCCCCGATGCGGTGAACGCGATGATGTCCTCTTCCATCTTGGGCCGGGCCGCGGCCAAGGACATCATTGAGATTAACTGCGTCCAGATCCGGGACTTTACCACCAACCGCCAGCAGCAGGTGGACGATTATCCCTATGGGGGCGGCTGGGGCTGCGTGATGATGGCCCAGCCTTTGAAGGCCTGCCTCGACCATGTGACGGAGGAGGCCGGCCCCCGCCGCCGGCGGGTTATTTATATGTCCCCCCAGGGAAAGCGCTTTGACCAGACCGAGGCCCGCCGTCTTGTGAATGACTATGACCACATCGTGCTGGTCTGCGGCCATTACGAGGGTGTGGACGAGCGGTTTATTGAGCTTTGCTGCGATGAAGAGATGAGCATCGGCGACTTTGTCCTCACCGGGGGCGAGATTCCCGCCATGGCCATTGCGGACAGCGTATGCCGCATGGTGCCGGGGGTGCTTTCCGATCCCGCCTGCTATGAGGGCGAGAGCCACTGGGACGGACTTTTGGAGTATCCCCAGTATACCCGCCCGGAGGAATGGGAGGGGCTCCGCGTGCCGGAGATCCTCCGCTGCGGCAACCATAAGGATGTGGACGCCTGGCGCCGGGAGCAGCAGCTTATCCGCACCCAGCAGAAGCGGCCGGATATGTTCGCCGCCTATGAGCCCCGGTCAAAAGAAGAGGATACCATCATCCGCCGTTTGACCGGACGGGAGATCCTGCATTATGACTGCCGTCTGGCCACCATGGAGGACATGGACGATCTGCGGACCATTGCTGCGGAGGCCCGCGCTTTCCTGAAGGAGAGCGGCGTGAATCAATGGCAGTGCGATTATCCCCGGGTGATAGATTTTGCTGCGGATATTGAAAATGGGTCCCTCTGGCTCTTTACCCATGAGGGCGATCCCGCCGGGTGTCTGGCGGTGTGCCGTTATCCCGAGAAGGACTATGAGGGGTTGGACGGCAAGTGGCTCACGGAGGGAAATGGCTATGGTGCCATTCACCGTGTGGCCGTGAAGGCGGCGTACCGCCGTCGGGGGCTGGCCCAGGAGATGATGCAGCTTGGCGAGGATCTTCTCTGCGGCACCGGCTATGCCAGTGTCCGCATCGACACCCACCGCAACAACACCGCCATGCGGAAAATGCTGGAAAAGCGGGGGTTCGTCTGCTGCGGCGAGCTGCGGCTTATGGAGACAATCGAGCCGGATCCCTGGCGCGTGGGCTATGAGAAGGTGTTTTGATATGGAGAGTGCCATCCGAAAGGCCACCATGGCCGATCTGGATGCTGTGGCCGCGCTGGAGGAGCTTTGTTTCCCGGCGGCAGAGGCCGCGACCCGGGAGAGTTTCCGGAGCCGGCTGGCCGTCTATCCCGGGTATTTCTGGCTTCTGGAACAGAACGGCATGCTGGTCAGCTTTGTGAACGGCATGGTCACCAATGAGCCCGATCTGAGGGACGAAATGTATGAAAACGCGGCGCTCCATGATCCCAATGGCCGCTGGCAGATGATCTTTGGTGTGAACACTCATCCCGATCATCGCCGCCGGGGCCATGGGGAAAGAGTGCTCCGCCGGGTCATTGCCGATGCAGAGGCAGAGGGCCGGGAAGGCCTTGTGCTCACCTGTAAGGATGGGCTGGTGCACTATTATGCCAGACTGGGGTTCCGGGACGAAGGCGTCTCCGTCTCCGCCCACGGCGGCGTCGTCTGGCACCAGATGCGGCTGAAATTTTGAAAAAACCAGGCAGTAACTAGTCTATAACTCGTTACTGCCTGGTTTCACTATATCTGCTGTATCAGTGCTTCCGCGCATTTCATGCCGTCGATGGCGGCGCTCATGATGCCGCCGGCCCAGCCAGCACCCTCGCCGCAGGGATAAAGCCCCTGCAGAGCGGGCGACTGCAAAAGCTCGTTTCGCTCCATGCGCACAGGGGAGGAAGAGCGGCACTCCGGGCCGGTGAGGACGGCATCCGGGGTGTCAAAGCCTTTCAGCTTCCGGCCGAAGATGGGAAGGGCGTCCCGGAGGGTATCTGCGATCACCGGGGGCAGGATCTTGCGGAGGCTTGTCTCTGTCACACCCGGCTCATAGGATGGGGTGACGCGGCCTCGAGCCGGGGCTTTGCCGGTGAGAAAAGAGCCGACCGTCTCCATGGGAGCGCGATAGCCGCCGCCGGCGGCTTCATAGGCGGCCTGTTCGATCCGGCGCTGCCATTCCATGCCGCCCAGAATGCCCTCATAGGGGAAATCCTCCGGGGAAACGGCGGCCAGCAGCGCGGCATTGGAGTTTACATAATTTCTTTTATATGGGCTTGCGCCGTTGACGCATACCCGTCCGTTTTCGCTGGTGGCGGGAACCACCTCGCCGCCCGGACACATGCAGAAGGTATAGCACCGGCGGCCGTTGGGAAGCTCGCAGGCCAGGGAATAGTCGGCCGGTGGCAGGTTTGGATGGCCGGCAAAGGGGCCGTATTGGGCTTTGTCCGTCTCCGACTGGAGATGCTCGATGCGAACGCCCATGGCGAAGGCTTTGGGGGCCATGGGGATGGAAAGTTTACATAATAACTCAAAGGTGTCCCGAGCGCTGTGGCCGCAGGCCAGAATGAGACGGGAGCAGGGAATGCGCTCCTTCTCTGTGACGGCGGCGGTGATGCGCCCGCCGTCGGACTCAAGCCCCACCAGCTTCTGAGAAAAACGCACCTCACCGCCCAGCTCTTCGATGCGGCGGCGGATATTGGCGCAAATGCCGGGGAGCAGATCGGTACCGATGTGGGGCTTTGCGTCATAAGCGATCTCGGCGGGGGCTCCGGCCTCGATAAGCTTCTCCAGGATCCAGGGGATGCGGGGATTTTTTACGCCGGTGGTGAGCTTGCCGTCGGAAAAGGCTCCGGCGCCGCCTTCGCCGAACTGGATGTTGCTCTCGGGATCAAGGATACCTTCCTTGCGCATACGAGCGACGGTCTCGGTGCGTTTTTCGGAGGCTTCGCCCCGCTCCAGAATGATGGGGTGAAGCCCGGCCAGCGCCAGGGTCAGGCCCGCGAACATACCCGCCGGGCCAAAGCCGATGATGACAGGACGGTCCGTCGGGATATGAGAGGGGCGGGGGAGGTCATAGCGGTAGACAGGCGCGGGGGATGCGTCCCGGCATCGGGCGAGAGCGCCGCTCTCGTCAGCCACGGCCACATCCACTGTATACACAAAGCGCACATCGTTTTTCTTCCGGGCGTCCACGGAGCGGCGGACGATCCGAAGTTCGCGGACATCCGCCTTCAGAAGCTTTTCGGATTTTTTCCGGAGATTATCAAAGGGCTCATCCGGGATGAGCGTGAGGTTTCGCAGTCGTATCATTCGCTTTCGCCTCCCGGAAGTCCGGCTGCGGCAAGACCTGCCAGACGGCCGCTGGACCAGGCCCACTGAAGATTGAAGCCGCCGCAGTCGCCGTCGATGTCCAGCACCTCGCCGCAGGCATACAGCCCCGGGACCAGAAGACTCTCCATGGTGTTGGGATCAAACTGCTCTGTGTCCATGCCCCCGGCAGTGACCTGCGCATCCTCGAAGCCCTGAGTGCCGAGAAGGGGCAGCTCAAATCGGCGGAGGAGGGCGGCGATGGATTTCAGAGAGGCATCCGAGAGGGACCAGAGCCTTGTATCCGCGGGGATGTCCGCCCGGCGGAGAACGGTGCGGGCGATGGAGTTATGCAGGGCGCCGCTGAGGAGATTTTCGGCTTTATAGTTGGGGAAGTCATTTCGCTTTTCCAGGAGATAGTCCATAAGTTCCGCCTTGTCCAGCTCCGGCAGCAGACGGAGACAGAGGGTGCATCCCTCTCCCGCGAAGGAGGCGGCCCGGGAAAGATCATAGACCGCGGGGCCGGTGATGCCATAGTCTGTGAACTGGACCTCACCCCGGGCAAAATCCAGCACCTTGCCGTTTCGCTCCAGCGTGAGCTTTGCCTGGGTGCGGACGCCCTTCATGGAGCGGGTGTAGGTGTTCTCTGTGCGGAGCTGGACAAGGGAGGGGCGCAGGGCGGTCCGTCCGTGGCCCAGAGAGCCCAACAGCTCATAGCCGGCTTTGGTGCCGCCCAGCTTTGCCCCGGCCATGCCGCCGCAGGCGATGATGACCTTGTGGCAGGGGATGGTTTCCGTGAGGGAAGAGGTGAGGACAAAGCCGTCGCCCTCCCGGCGGATCTCGGAGATCTCGCAGCCGCAAATGAGCTCGGCGCCCCGGGCGTCCAGGGCGAGACGCAGGGCGTCCACCACGCTGGAGGCGGCATCCGTCAGGGGATAGACCCGGCCGGAGATAGGCTCCGTGCGTGTCACGAGACCGAGCCCCCGGAACCAGGCGAGCGTTTCCGCAGCGGGAAAGCGCTCCATGGCCGGGACCATGAAGGGCACGTTCTCGCCGTGATAACGGGTGCGGTCGGCGTATTCATTTGTGAGATTGCAGCGGCCGTTTCCGGTGGCCAGGAGCTTTCGTCCGACCCGGTTCTGGCGCTCGATGAGCAGCACCCGGGTGTCCAGATTCTCCCGGGCGGCCAGCGCCGCGGCCATGCCGGAGGCGCCGCCGCCGATGATGGCGATGGTGTTCATAAATATATCTCCCTGGTATTGAAAAAGCCGCCGGAAAGGAAATCCTTTCGGCGGCTTTTGACATAGCTTGTTTTGCCGTTTCCGACGGTCAGCGCCGGCCGTAGTATTCGTCGATCTGCTGCTGCTCGTCGTTCAGGAGCCAGCGGTTGAGGAGAAGCAGGCGGTCGCTGTAATATCCGACCATGAGACGGCGGAAGAATTCCCTGGGGTCGTTGATAAAATCAGAGACCTTTTCGGAGAAGACCATGCGCTTGGCCTCGTTGAGTATGCGTTCCTGGGTTGTATGGGCCATGGGGTCAGCTCCTTTCGTTCGCCGTGGGCCGGAATGTTTTCATATTATAGTACAGAGCATCCGCCCTTGTCAAGAAAGGTCAGCCGGGCAGAAAGCAGGTGGCCAGACCGAAATAGATTGCCAGACAAACGATGTCCACGATGGTGGTGATCAGGGGGCTTGTGACCATGGCGGGGTCGATCTTCAGCTTTTCCGCCAACATGGGCAGGATGCAGCCGATGAGCTTTGCCGCCAGGATCGTCAGAACCAGAGAGACGCACACGGCGATGGTGACGGGAAGGGTGATGGCCTCATTGTGCAGAAGCATCACATCCACCACCTGTATCTTCACGAAGGCGATGATCGCCAGCGTAAGACCGCAAAGCAGCGCCACGCAGAATTCCTTGAGGACGACCCGGAAGAAATCGGAAAACTCAATGTCCTCCAGGGATATGCTTCGCACGATGGTGACGGAGGTCTGAGAGCCTGCGTTGCCGCCGGCGTCCATGACCATGGGGATGAAGAGCAGAAGCGTCAGCAGCAGAGTGGGATCCAGGATGCTCTGGTAATGACTCAGAATAAGGCTTGTGGTAGCGGCCGCCAGCATGAGAATCAGCAGCCAGGGGATGCGGGCCAGCCAGAAACGGAAGGGGTTTGTTTTGAGATAGGGCTTATCCACGGGGGTGACGCCGCCCATTTTCTCGATGTCCTCGGTGGCCTCGTCCTCCATGACGTCCAGCGCGTCGTCCACGGTGATGATGCCCACCAATCGGCCTTCACCGTCCACCACGGGGAGAACGGTAAAGTTGTATTTGGAGATCATGTCGATGGCGTCTTCCTGATCGTCCAGTGTGCCGGCGGCAATGACATTCTCCTCCATGATCTCGGACAGAGGGGTTTCATCCTCGGCCAGAATGATGGAGCGAATGGACACGATGCCCAGAAGGTGCTTGCCCTCGTCGGTAACATAGCAGGTGTTGA
>CAZQFN010000049.1:0-10673 GCA_964592685.1 uncultured Oscillospiraceae bacterium
GCTGTGCTTGTTCGGATAGGCCTATGCCGCTCTGTTGCTAACTAAGTGGCATTGATCTCCCGATGGGTGCCGTTTTTATGCAAAAAGGGGCAGGTCGCAAGACCTGCCCCTTTTCAAATATCCGATTTTCAGCAGACGGGTTCCACCCAGCCGAAGGGATCTTCCGTCTTGCCCCACTGGATGCCGGTGATGGCGTCGTAGAGCTTCTGGGTCAGCTCGCCGATCTGGAAGTTGTTGATGATGTGCTCCTTGTCCTCATAGGAGATCATGCCCACGGGGGAGATGACGGCGGCGGTGCCGGTGCCCCAGGCTTCTTCCAGCGTGCCGTCTTCCGCGGCGGCGATGAGCTCGTCCACGGAGATATCCCGCTCCTGGATCTCATAGCCCCAGGAAGCCAGCACTTCCAGCGCGGACTTGCGGGTGATGCCGGGCAGAACGGTGCCCTTTTCCAGAGAGGGCGTGACGATCTTGCCGCCGATCTTGAACATGACGTTCATGGCGCCCACTTCTTCGATGTATTTCTGCTCCACGCCGTCCAGCCACAGAACCTGGCTGAAGCCCTTCTTTCCGGCCTCGGCGCCGGCATGGAGGGAGGCGGCGTAGTTGCCGCCGCACTTGGTGAAGCCGGTGCCGCCGCGGACGGCGCGGACCTCACGGCTCTCGATGGCGATCTTCACGGGGGCGAGACCCTCGGGATAATAGCAGCCAACGGGGCAGGTGACGATGCAGAACAGGTAGGTGTGGGCCACATGCACGCCCAGGTGGGCGTCGGTGGCGAAGATGAAGGGACGGATATACAGGCTGGTGTCGGGGGCGGCGGGAACCCAGTCCTGGTCGATCTCAAGGAGCGTCTTGAGGGCGTTCATGAACAGATCCTCGGGGATGTGGGGGAAGCAGAGCTTCTTGCCGCCGTTGTTCATGCGGTTGATGTTCTCCATGGGGCGGAAGAGCTGAATCTTGCCCTCGGCGGTGCGATAGGCCTTCATGCCCTCAAACATTTCCTGAGCATAGTGGAAAACCATGGCGGTGGGCTCGATCTCCAGAGGGCCGTAGGGCACGATGCGGGCGTCATGCCAGCCCTGACCCTCGGTGTAGTTCATGAGGAACATGTGGTCGGAGAAATAGGTTCCGAAGGGGATGCCTTCGATGGCGGGCTTTTGCTTCGGGGCAGTGGTTTTTGTGATGGTGATCTCCATGGGAGCGCCTCCTTTATCGTAAACACATATCATCTGTTTAAAGAACTAATGGATTAACCATTATTATATGCCTGTTTTCGGCGAACTGCAAGAGCAGATTGAAAGGATTTGAAAAACTTTTTTCATCTTTGTCGAATGGGGGCGGATCCCGGCAACTTTCTTTCGCTGTTTTGTAACTTTCTCTATGAAATTCGTAACAACTGTGATATAATGTCACAGATAAATTAAAAGGTTACAAGGGGGGTGAACGCCATGAATATCCGAAAGCGCGTGCTTGCGCTGCTTCTGGGCGTTTCCATGGTGTTCGCCTGTTCCGGCTGCATGGCCGCCGGGGTGGAGGAACTCTATTCCCTGCCCCGCATGTCGGAGGAATATGTCCAGCTTCAGGAGCTTATCGACCGGCGCATCGACGCCGGCGGGGAATATGCCGCCCCTCTGAGCGGCAGCCACCGCCAGTCCGTCCAGCTTCAGGATCTCACCGGCGACGGAGAGCCGGAGGCCATCGCCTTTCTGGCGGATGAGAGCCACACGCCCACCATCTGCATTTACCGGCGGGACGATCAGGGTCTCTATTATCTCTTCGTGGTCATCACGGGGGAGGGCTCCGCGGTGAGCAGTGTGGATTACGCGGATCTCAACGGAGACGGCACGGCGGAGTTCATCATCGCCTGGCAGATCGGCGGCGATCTGCAGCTCCTTTCGGCCTATGCTCTCAGCGGGGAGATCCCGGTGGAGCTTCTGTCCGTGGACTGCGGGCGGGTCCTGGTCCGGGACGCGGACGGGGACGGAACGGAGGAGATCCTGGACCTCCGGGCCGATTACGACGGCGTGAGCACGCTGAATCTTTATGATATCGGAACGGATAACTCCGTTTCCGGATCCCGGGCGTCCCTTTCCGGGGGCGTTGAGGAGATCCTTCGGGCCCGGATGGGCTATCTTACGGACGGGAGCCCGGCCCTCTTTGTGGAGAGCCGCTGCCTGGATTCCGAGCTTCTCATCACCGATGTGTTCGCCGTGCGGAGCGGCGCGCTCCAGAATATCACCATGACCGACACCGGCGTTTCCAACACCCGGCGGGAGAACCCCGCTTTTGCCACGGATATAAACGCCGACCGGACCATGGAGATTCCCGAGTCCTCCGGGGGCCTTCTGAACTGGTACGCCCTGGACGGGGCGGGCCGCCGGACCCTGGCCCTCACCACCTATCACGACTATGACGACGGATGGTATTTCGTCCTGGAGGACGGGTTGCTCTCCGGGCTCACCGTGGAGCGCACGGAGACCGCCGCCGGCGAGGTTTCGGCCATCTTCTCCCGACGGGAGGAGGGGGACCTCTTTGTGATCTATACCCTCACCGGGGAGAACCGTCTGGACCGGGCGGCCGAGGAGGGGCGCTTCCTTCTGGCCGGGGAGGAGACCACGGTCTATGCCGGAGAGCTGCTCTCCGACGCGCTGACCGAAGAAGAGATACACGCATGCTTTAATCTTATATATTCCGAGTGGCAGACCGGAGACCTGTAAGGAGGAAGAGAGATATGAAAAAAGTACTGGTCCTGGAGGATGAATCCAGCATCCGCAGCTTTGTGGTCATAAACCTGAAGCGTTCCGGCTATGAGCCCATCGAGGCCGAAACCGGCGAGATGGCGCTGGAGCAGCTGAAGCAGAACCCGGATATCAAGGTGGCGCTGCTGGATGTGATGCTGCCGGATATCGACGGCTTTGAAGTCTGCCGCCGCATCCGGGCCACCGATTCCAAGATCGGCATCATCATGCTCACGGCGAAGGCCCAGGAGATGGACAAGGTCACCGGCCTGATGACCGGCGCGGACGACTATGTCACAAAGCCCTTCTCTCCCGCGGAGCTCACCGCCCGCATCGATGCTCTGTTCCGCCGCACCGGCAACGACGAATCCCCCGAGGAGACCGGCGAACTGCGCCACGGGCCCTTCCGGCTGAATACCCGCAACCGCACTCTGGAGAAAAACGGCGAGCGCATCAAGCTCACCCAGATCGAATATTCCATCATGAAGCTCTTCATGGACAACCCCGGCCGGGCTCTCTCCCGGGAGGATATCCTCAACACCGTCTGGGGCCGGGATTATTTCGGCGAACTGAAGATCGTGGATGTGAACATCCGCCGTCTGCGCATAAAAATCGAGGACAACAGCACCATACCCACTTATATCACCACCGTGTGGGGTTATGGCTACAAGTGGGGCTTCTGATACGCCTCCAAAATCCATGAGAAGGAGGGTGGACCGCCATGAACCGAAAACAGCTCCGGGGGCTTCGAAGCCGCTGGCTCCGCTCCGGCATTATGCTGACCGCCGGCATCGTGGTGGTGTTCGTCATCCTCTTCACCCTGGGCGCCCGCAGCTATTACTACAACGCCGTGAAAACGGGCCTCACCGCCAAGGCGGAATCCGCCTCCGGCTTCTTCACGGGCTATTTGTCCCAGACATACAGCGAGTATTACCAGAGCGCCTATCGCTATATCGAGAGCTTTGAGGACAAGGACGTTCTGGAGCTCCAGTTCATCAACACCCGGGGCGAGGTGGAGGTATCCAGCTATGGCATCTCCGCCGGCGCCGTTCCCGGCACCCCGGATGTGGAGACCGCTCTTGCCGGAAAGCAGAACGGCTTCTGGACCGGCCGGGCGGACAGCGGCGAGCGGGTCATGGCCGTTACGGCGCCTCTCCTGTCCTCGGATGGCTCCGTGGTGGGCGCCATGCGCTATGTGACAAGTCTGCGGCTGGTCAGCCGCCAGGTGCAGAACATGGCTGTTCTGGCCGTCGGCGTAGGGCTGCTGGTGATCCTGGCCGTGGTTTTGTCAAACCTCTATTTCATCCGCACCGTCACCGATCCTCTGGTGGAGCTGACGGCTCTGGCCCGGCGCATCGCCGAGGGAAGCTATGGCATCCAGGCCCAGAAAAAATACGACGACGAAATCGGCGATCTTACCGACGCCATCAACGAGATGAGCGCCAAAATCGGCGAAACGGAAAAGGTCCAGACGGAGTTCATCTCCTCCGTCTCCCACGAGCTCCGCACCCCCCTCACCGCCATCACCGGCTGGTCCGAGACCCTGGCCTATGACGAGGCCATCACCGGCGACTCCCGCCGGGGCATCGCCATCATCTCCAAGGAATCCGGCCGCCTGACCAAAATGGTGGAGGAGCTTCTGGAGTTCACCCGCATCCAGGACGGCCGCTTCAATCTGAACGTGGGCGCGCTGGACGTGGTGGGCGAGCTGGAGGACGCCATCTTCACCTATGGCAAGCTCCTGGCCCAGGAAGGCATGACCGTAGACTACACACCGCCCGAGGAGGATGTTCCCTTCATTCTGGGCGACCCCGAGCGGCTGAAGCAGGTGTTTCTGAACATCATGGACAACGCCGCCAAATACGGCCGCTCCGCGGGACGCATGGGCGTCACCGTGGGGGCCACGGGGACCTGGGTCGTCATCCGCATCCGGGACTATGGCCCCGGCATCCCCGAAAAAGAGCTCCCCTTCGTGAAGAAAAAATTCTATAAGGGCAGCGGCAAGGAGCGGGGCAGCGGCATCGGCCTTTCCGTCTGCGACGAGATCATCACCCGCCACAAGGGCCGGCTGGAGCTGGAAAACGCCTCCGATGGCCGGGGCGGCCTGATCGTGACGATCCTTCTTCCCGTGATGAACGAGGAAGAACTCACCATATAAGAAATCCCATACGAAATCCCATCCCGGCGCGGCGCGCCACCGACCATTTCAGAAAGGCAAAAGCATGAAGAAAAACGAAGCAGCATCCTGCAGTTTTAAAACATCCATTGGCGGTCAGGCTCTCATGGAGGGCATCCTCATGCGGGGCGTGGACAAGCAGGCCATCGTCGTCCGCACACCGGAGGGGCTCGTCTCCAAGGTAGAGCCCCTGAAGCTTATCAAGGACCGCTATCCCATCCTGGGCTGGCCCCTCATCCGCGGCGTTGTCAACTTTGTGGACAGCATGGCCAAGGGCATGAAGGCCCTGACCTATTCCGCCCAGTTCATCCCCGAGGAAGAGCAGGAGGAGCCCTCCAAGCTGGATCTCTGGATCGAGAAGAAGTTCGGCATGGAAAAGGCCGAGAAGGTCATCATCGGCGTGGCCATGGTGCTGGGCCTGGCGCTGGCCCTGGGTCTTTTCGTGGTCCTGCCCACCTTCCTGGTGGGGCTCATCCCCGGTCTCCGCACCGGACACGACGGTCTCCGCACCCTTTTGGAGGGCATTGTGAAGATGATCATCTTCTTCGGCTATATGATCGGTGTCAGCCGCATGAAGGAGATCAAGCGCGTCTTCTCCTACCACGGCGCGGAGCACAAGACCATCTATTGCTATGAACACGGCAAGGAGCTCACCGTGGAGAACGTCCGCGAGGAGAGTCGTTTCCATCCCCGCTGCGGCACCAGCTTCCTGCTGGTGGTCCTCATCCTGTCCATCCTTGTGTTCATCCTGGTGAACGCCTTCCTGCGGGTGGACAATGTCCTCCTGCGTATGCTGGTGAAGATCGTCCTTCTGCCCATTGTGGTGGCCCTGAGCTATGAGCTGAACCGCTGGCTGGGCCGGCATGACGATATGACCGTTTCCCGCATCCTGTCCTGGCCCGGCCGGCAGATGCAGCATCTCACCACCTGCGAGCCCGATGACTCCATGATCGAGGTGGCCATCGAGGCTCTGAAGCTTGTTATTCCCGAGGAAGAAGGCGCCGACCGCTGGTAAGCGCGCCCTTCCCCCAGAAACAGATCGATATGAGCTATGGCAAAGACGTATAACGAAATCTACATACAGACCCGGAAAGACCTGCGGGCTGCCGGCATCGAGGCCTATTCCCAGGAGGCGCGCATCCTGGTGTCCAGCGCGGCGGGGAAGACCATGGCCCAGCTCATGCGGGATCTGCCCCTCTATGCCGCCCCCGGTCTGGAGGAAACCGTCCGGAGCATGACGGCCCGCCGTCTGGCGGGGGAGCCCGTGGCCTATATCACCGGCAGCTGGGAGTTTTATGGCGTGCCCCTGGAGATATCCCGGGATGTGCTCATCCCCCGGCCGGACACGGAGATCATGGTGGAGGCTGCGGTGAAGCTCTTTGAGGGACGCAACGGCCGGCCCCGCATTCTGGATCTCTGCACCGGCTCCGGCTGCGTGGGCATTGCCCTGGCGGTGCAGCTGCCCGGGGCACGGGTGGTCCTGGTGGACAATGACCACAAGGCCCTCAGTCTCTGCCGCCGGAACGTGCAGCTGAACGGGCTGGATGTGCGGGTCATGTGCATCGATGCGGACGTGACCCGGAAGCCTCCCATGCTCCTGGGAAAATTTGACCTCATCACCTGCAACGCGCCCTATATCCCCACGGAGGAGATCGAAACGCTGGACGGCTCCGTCAAGGACTATGAGCCCTATCAGGCGCTGGACGGCGGCCCGGACGGGCTGGACATCATCCGCCCGGTGATCGACCTGTGGAAGTCCGTTTTAAAGGACAACGGAACGATTATGCTGGAGATCGGGGAGGGACAGTCCCTGGCTGTGCAGATGCTTCTGACCCAGGCCGGATTCACCAAGGTCTGCGCCCTGCAGGATGCAGGGGGCACGGACCGCATCATCCTGGGCCGTCTGCCCTGAAAATCGGAAATTATTGAAGCCGCCCCCGGTGGGGGACGGCGGGGAGGATAAACATATGGCTACGAAGAAAGCACCCGTTGCCCCGGTCGGCCAGGCGGCTGACAAGAAAAAAGCGCTGGAGACCGCTCTTGCGCAGATCGAAAAGAACTACGGCAAAGGCGCCATCATGCGTCTGGGCGAAGATATCCCCATGAACGTGGAGGCCATCCCCACCGGCTCTCTGGGGCTTGACCTGGCGCTGGGCATCGGCGGCGTTCCCCGCGGCCGCATCGTGGAGATCTACGGCCCCGAAGCCAGCGGCAAGACCACCCTGGCCCTGCACATCGTGGCCTCCGCCCAGAAGGGCGGCGGCGAGGCGGCTTACATCGACGTGGAGCACGCGCTGGAGCCCGCCTATGCCAAGGCCGTGGGCGTGGATGTGGACAATCTCCTCATCTCCCAGCCCGACACCGCCGAGCAGGCCCTCCAGATCACCGAGGCTCTG
The DNA here is from genome assembly GCA_964592685.1 of uncultured Oscillospiraceae bacterium. Taxonomy (GTDB): domain Bacteria; phylum Bacillota; class Clostridia; order Oscillospirales; family Oscillospiraceae; genus CAJOIG01. The sequence continues at coordinate 7,311 of CAZQFN010000049.1, forward strand.
GTGCGCTCCGGCGCTCTGGACGTGATCGTGGTGGACTCCGTGGCGGCCCTGCTGCCCCGCAGCGAGCTGGAAGGGGAGATGGGCGATTCCGTGGTGGGCGTGCTGGCCCGTCTGATGAGCCAGGCCCTCCGGAAGCTGGCGGGCATCGTGTCCAAAACCAACTGCATCGTCATCTTCATCAATCAGCTTCGGGAGAAGATCGGCGTTATGTACGGCAACCCCGAAACCACCCCCGGCGGCCGCGCACTGAAGTATTATTCCAGCGTCCGTCTGGATGTGCGCCGCGTGGAAACGCTGAAATCCGGCGACGAGATGGTGGGCAACCGCACCCGCGTGAAGATCGTGAAGAACAAGGTGGCCCCGCCCTTCAAGGAAGCCCAGTTCGACGTGATCTATGGCGAGGGCATTTCCAAGATCGGCGAGATCATCGACCTGGGCGCGAAGCTGGATCTGATCGAGAAGGCCGGCGCCTGGTATACCTGCTGCGGCGAGCGCATCCAGGGCCGCGAAGGCGTGAAGGAATTCCTTGGGGAGAACCCCGACAAGTGCGACGAGCTGGAGGCTCAGATCCGCCAGAACTCCTATAAGCTCATGAGTCCCCAGGCGCTGAAGGCTGCCAAGGCCGCGGGCCGGGCGGTGGATGTGTCCGCCGAGGATTTTGACGACGGCGAATGAGCCGGAAAGGGCGAGAGCCTGATTTATGGATGAAAAATATACCGTCCGCTCGGTTCTGAACGACCCGGCGGAGGAAACGGAGCGGGAGATGGGGGGGCGGAAAGCCCCCGCCTCCCCGCTGGACCGGGCCAAGAAATGGGCCATGGATTATCTGAAGCGTCCCCACTCCGAAAAGGAGCTGCGGGAAAAGCTGGCCCGGAAGGGCGCCGCCCCGGAGGATATTGAGACCGTGGTGGCCCTCTGTGTGGACTACGGCTTCGTGAACGATGAAGAGTATGCCGGCATGATCGTGCGCCACTATGCCGCCTCCGGCTACGGCCCGGGCCGCATCCGCATGGAGCTGAAGCGCCGGGGCGTGCCCCCGGAGCTGTGGGAGGAGGCCATGGAGGAGTTCCCCCAGGGGACGGAGACCATCGACCGCCTTCTGGCCGCCCGCCTGCGGGGAAAGGATCTTTCCGACCGCAAAGAGCGGGACAAGGCCGCGAACGCCCTTTTCCGAAAGGGCTATTCCTGGGAGGATATCCGCGCCGCCATGGAGCGGCTGCGGGACGAATAAATACGGTTTTTCGGCGGAGCGTGTCTCCGCCCAAAGGTGTTTTTGGAGTATGAAAGTTGCATTCGTTTCTCTTGGCTGCGCCAAGAACCTGATGGATTCCGAGCAGATGATCGCCCTTCTGGCCGAGGCCGGCCATGAGATAACCGGTGATCCTGCCGAGGCCGAGGCCGCGGTGGTGAACACCTGCGCCTTTATCGATGCCGCCCAGCAGGAGGCCATCGATGCCATTCTGGAGCTGGCGGAACTGAAAAATACCGGCTGCCTCCGCCGTCTGGTGGTCACGGGCTGTCTGCCCCAGCGCTATGCGGAGAGCGTTCTGGAAGAGCTTCCGGAGATCGACGCCGTGCTGGGCACCGGCAGCTTCCCCGAGATCGTGGAGGCCATTGAGTCCGACGAGCATCACATGGCCCGCTTTGCGGACAAGGATGCCCCCTTGCCGGAGCTGGACCGGGTGGTCTCCACCGGCCCCGCCTGGGCCTATCTGAAAATTGCTGACGGGTGCAACAACCGCTGCGCCTACTGCGTCATCCCCTCCATCCGGGGCAAATACCGCTCCCGGCCCGTGGAGGCCATTCTGGAGGAGGCCCGGAGCCTGGCCCGGAAGGGCATCAAAGAGGTTATCCTCGTGGCCCAGAACCTCACCCACTACGGCAAGGACTTCCGGGACGGCACCAGCCTTGCCTCTCTGCTCCGGGAGCTGGTGCAGATCGACGGCATCCGCTGGATCCGTCTGCACTATCTCTATCCCCATGAGATGACCGATGAGCTCATCGACCTCATCGCCTCGGAGCATAAGATCGTAAAATATCTGGATATCCCCCTTCAGCACGTGAACGACGGCATCCTCCGCCGGATGCGCCGTCCGGAGACGAAGGCGATCATCGTCTCCATGCTGGACAAGCTCCGCGCCCGGGTGAAGGATGTGGTCATCCGCACCAGTCTCATCGTGGGTCTTCCCGGCGAGGGAGAGGCGGAATTTCAGGAGCTGATGGATTTCCTCCGGGAGCAGAAGCTGCCCCGGGCGGGCGTGTTCGCCTTCTCGCCCCAGGAGGGGACGGCCGCCTATGACATGACCGACCGATGTACCCCCGAGGAGGCGGAGCAGCGCCGCCAGGCGGTCATGGAGCTGCAGATGCAGGTCATGGACGAATACGACCGGGATCAGATCGGCCGGGTGTTCACCGTCCTCTGCGAGGGACGGGAGGAGGATGGCTCCTGGGTGGGCCGCCGCTATGCCGATTCCCCGGATGTGGACGAGCAGGTCTGGTTCACCGGCAAGGCCATCCCCGGCGAGTTTGCCCGGGTGCGCATCACCGCCGCCGAGGACGGATACCTCATCGGCGAGACGGTCTGAGAACCAATTTTTCCCTGCGGAAATACTATGTCTTGGTGATAGGAAGATCTATGTTCAGCTATTTGAAAGAAACCATCCGGGCCTATCAGGCCCGCGACCCCGCGGCCCGCAGTGCCTTTGAGATCTGGCTGTATTATCCCGGCGTGAAGGCCGTGATGCGCCATCGCAAGGCCCACTGGTTCTGGACGCACAATATGAAATTTCTCGCCCGGGGCATCTCCCAGCGCACCCGGCGCAAAACCGGCATCGAGATCCATCCCGGCGCCACCATCGGCCGCCGCCTGGTCATCGACCACGGCATGGGCGTGGTTATCGGTGAGACCGCCGAAATCGGGGATGACGTCCTCCTCTATCAGGGCGTGACCCTGGGTGGTACCGGCAAAGACCATGGCAAGCGCCATCCCACCATCGGCAACAATGTCCTCATCGGCTCCGGCGCCAAGGTCCTCGGCCCCTTCACGGTGGGGGACAACAGCCGCATCGCCTCCAACGCCGTGGTCCTCACGGAGATCCCCCCTGATTCCACCGCCGTGGGCGTGCCCGCCAAGGTGGTCCGCGTGGCGGGGGAGAAGGTGGACTTCGCCGGCACGGTGGACCAGATCAGCGTTTCCGACCCCGTGGCCCAGGAACTGGCCATCCTGCGGGAGCAGGTGGAGGCCCTGGCCGCGCAACTGAACCAACAATGCACAAAGGAGAATTGAGCTATGCGTTTCTATAACGATTTGACCATGCAGAAAGAGGAGTTTGTCCCCATCGAGGAGGGCAAGGTCCGCATGTA
>CAZQFN010000050.1:0-10425 GCA_964592685.1 uncultured Oscillospiraceae bacterium
CAGCGGCCGATGAGCCGCTGGATGTCGCCGATCTCGTGGAGGGTGTGGATAAGCTCCGAGCGCAGGACGCTGGACTCGAAAAGCTCGTTCACGGCGGAGAGCCGCCGCCGGATGGCGGTGGGGTTCAGGAGAGGCCGCTCCACCCAGGCGCGGAGAAGCCGTCCCCCCATGGGGGTCTTGGTGCGGTCCAGGACCCACAGAAGGCTGCCCCTCTTTTCCCCGGTGCGGAGGTTTTCCGTCAGCTCCAGATTCCGGCGGGTGGTATAGTCCAGCTCCATATACCGCCCTTCACCGAAGCGGTCCAGGGTGCGGATGTGGGAGAGATCGAATTTCTGGGTCTCCTGCAGATAGGACAGAAGGGCGCCGGCGGCCAGGGTCTCGGCGGGGGGAGCCTTCTCCCCGAACTGCTCCGCCACCAGGCGGCGGCATTCCTCCTCGTCAAAACGGGCGGAGCCGTCCTCCGGGAGGCAGTCGATCTTCTGCAGGAAGGCGCAGAGCTCTTTGTTTTTCAGAGCCTTGGCGGACAGGACCGCCTCCCTGGGGGAGAAACGGCCGATCTCGTTGAGCATGTGGGTCACGGCCTCGGCGGCGAAGCCCGCGGCGCAGAATTCGCCGGTGGATACATCGCAGAAGGCGGCCGCGCCGCCGGTCTCGTCCAGCCACAGGGCGCAGAGATAGTTGGAGCGGCCCTCCTCCAGCATGGAGGATTCCGTCACGGTGCCGGGGGTGATGACCCGGATGATGCCCCGCTCCACAAGGCCGGTGGCGGTGGCGGGGTCCTCCGTCTGCTCGCAGATGGCGACTTTGTAGCCCTTGGCAATGAGCCGGGCGATATAGGCCTCGCTGGAGTGATAGGGCACGCCGCACATGGGGGTCTGCTCCTCCTCGGGCTTGCCCCGGTCCCGGGTGGTGAGGGTCAGATCCAGCTCCCGGGAGGCGGTGCGGGCGTCGTTGTCGAACATCTCATAGAAGTCGCCCAGCCGGAAAAACAGAAGACAATCCGGACACTGCTCCTTGATCTGATAATACTGGCGCTTCATGGGCGTCATTTCAGCCATGTGTGTAATCTCTCTTTCTGAAAGTTGAGGGGATGACGCGGGTCACACCGTCTCGCCGAACAGGGCCCAGGTGCTGCTGCCGGTGATCTTCACGTCCGTGAACTGCCCCACCAGGGCGGGGTCGCCGGAGAGATGGACGAGGCGGCCGCCCTTGGTGCGGGCGGAGAGGTTGTGGGTCTCGTCCCCGGTCTCGCCGTCCACCAAGGCGCGGACGGTTTTGCCCACATAGGCCGCGTGCTTTTCCGCGGAGATGCGGTTGGCGGCCTCCACCAGACGGTCGAACCAGACCTGCTTCTCCGCCCGGGTGGCGGGATCGGGCATGGCCGCCGCGGGGGTGCCGGGGCGGGGGGAATAGATGAAGGTGAACATGGCGTCATAGCCCACCTCTTCCACGATGGAGAGGGTCTCCTCAAACTCCCCGGCGGTCTCGCCGGGGAAGCCCACGATGATGTCCGTGGTCAGGACCAGATCGGGCATATACTGCCGGGCCAGAGCCACTTTTTCCAGATAGGTCTCCCGGTCATAGTGGCGGTTCATGGCCTTCAGCACCCGGCTGGAGCCGCTCTGGACCGGCAGATGGAGATGGTGGGAGCATTTTTCGCATTCCGCCATGGCCCGGAAGAGCTTTTCCGTGGCGTCCTTGGGATGGCTGGTCATGAAGCGGATGATAAAATCCCCTTCAATGGCGTTCAGCCTTCGCAGAAGGTCGGGGAAATCCACTTCCTCCTCCAGCCCTTTGCCATAGCTGTTTACGTTCTGGCCCAGAAGGGTGATGTCCTTATAGCCCTCTCTGACCAGAGCCTCGCACTCGGCCACGATGTCCTCCGGCCGGCGGGAACGCTCCCGGCCCCGGACATAGGGCACGATGCAGTAGGTGCAGAAGTTGTTGCAGCCGTTCATGATGGAGAGCCAGGCTTTCAGACTGCTGTCCCGGCGGCGGGGGAGACCCTCGGCCACCACGCCGTCGCAGGGGTCGGCGGCAATGAGGCGGGCCTTGTTGCCCCGCTTCCCGTGGCGCTCCATGGCGGTCCACAGAAGCTCCGGGAATTTCCATACCTCATGGGGACCGAAGGCCAGGTCGATCATGCGGTAGGACTTGAGGATCTTGTCCTTCACCGTGTCCTGCTGGACCATGCAGCCGCCCACGCAGACGATCAGATCGGGGTTTTTCTCTTTCAGATGGTTCAGGGCGCCCACGTTGCCGAACACACGGCGCTCCGCGTGGTCCCGGACGGCGCAGGTGTTGATGGCGATGACGTCCGCCCGGCGCTCGTCGTCCGTGAGGAGATAGCCGCATTCCGCAAGCCAGCCCCGCAGGATCTCGCTGTCGGATTCGTTCTGCTGGCAGCCATAGGTGTCCACCAGAGCATAATGGGGCCGATGGGCGATGGCGTCTTTTATCCGGGCGCAGAAGGCAAGCTGTTCCTCCCGCTGCCGGGAGGTTACTTCGACTCGTTTATACATAAAAAAGCCCTCCGGGTTCTTTTTTCGATGGTATCACTTTAATATATCATTTATCTGTGATATAATCAAGAACGCAAAGGAGCTGTGATCATGGCAGTTATCAACATTTTATCCCCCCATGTGGCGGATATGATCGCCGCCGGCGAGGTGGTGGAGCGACCGGGCAGCGTTGTCAAGGAACTGATGGAAAACGCGGCGGATGCCGGCGCAAAAAATATAACGGTGGAGATCAGGGGCGGCGGCGCCACCTACATCCGCGTGCAGGATGACGGCTGCGGCATGGCCCCGGAGGACGCGGGGAACTGTTTCCTGCGCCATGCCACCTCAAAACTCAAGGATGAGCGGGGGCTGGAAGCCATCGCCACCATGGGCTTCCGGGGCGAGGCTCTGGCGGCCATCTCCGCGGTGAGCCGGGTCCGGCTGGTGACCCGCCGGGCGGAGGATGAGGAGGGCACGCTGGTGGACGTGGCCGGGGGCGACATTCTGGAGATGCGGCCCGCCGGCTGCCCTGTGGGCACGACGTTTACCGTCCGGGATCTGTTTTACAACACGCCGGCCCGGCTGAAGTTCATGAAAACCGACCGGGCGGAGGGGGCATACTGTGTGCAGCTGGCCCTGAAGGTGGCCCTTGGCCGGCCGGATATCTCCGTGCGGTGCATCCGGGACGGAAAAGAAGAATTCTTCACCGCCGGAGACGGGAAAAGCGCCTCGGCGGTCTATGCCCTTCTGGGGCGGGATGTGGCCCTGTCCATGCTTCCCATTGAGGGAGAGAACGAGGGCGTCCGCGTTCATGGCTTTGTTTCCGCGCCCGCCGCGGGCCGGGGAAACCGGGCCATGCAGTATATCTTCGTAAACGGCCGGGCCATCCGCTCCCAGACCATCCAGGCGGCGGTGGAGCAGGCCTATAAAAACAATCTTCTGGTGGGGCGTTTCCCCGCCTGTGTGATCTATATCGACATCAACCCCGGGGCGGTGGATGTGAACGTCCATCCCACCAAGAGCGAGGTGAAATTCGACCGGGACAAAAAGGTCTTCGACGCGGTGCATTACAGCGCCGTGAACGCCCTTTCCGGCCGGGCCCGGCCGGTGGAGATGACCCTCACCCGGGGCACGGAAAAGAAACTGACTTCTGGGACGCCGGAGCGCGCCGAACCGGCTGCGCCCGCGCCCAGACCCGCACCTGCGCCCGCGCCCGTGAGCTATGGCGGGGCGGCCCTGTCGGGAAGCTCCCCCCTGAAAAGCCGGGAGAGTCCGAGGACGGAAGTGCGAAGCCCGGTGGCGGCCTATGGCGTGAGCCGGCCCGCCGCACCTGCGTGGCGCCCGTCGGTGAGCGCGGCACCGGCCCCCGGAACCCCGGATGCCGGTCCGCTTTACAGACCGGCTCCCGGCCCGGCGGCCCTGGCAAAGCCGGAGCGGCCGCCGGTGGAAAAGCCTTTGAAGACGCCGGAGGAAGCGCCGGCGGCAACCGTGCCCATGGAGGAGACGCGGGCAAAGGTGCGGATGGTGGGCGAGGTGCTGCGCACCTACATCATCGCCGAGCAGGGGGAGACGATGCTTCTCATCGACAAGCACGCCGCCCATGAGAGGATGATCTTCGACCGGCTGAAAGCCGCGGGCCGGGAGGTCATGAGCCAGAGTCTTCTTATTCCGGAGACCTGGCGTCCGGAGCGGGAGGACCGGGAGGCTCTGGAGGAGAACATGCCTCTTCTGGAACAGCTGGGCTTCCAGCTGGAGGCCTACGGAGAGGACGATCTCATCGTCCGCGCCGTGCCGGACGATATGGACCCCGCCGAGACCGTTCCGGCTCTGGAGGAGATCGCCGGAAAGCTCCGCCGGGGCGGCGGTGATCTGGCCCGGGATGAGATTTTGCAGACCGTGGCCTGCAAGGCGGCCATCAAGGCCGGCTGGGACACCGATCCTCTGGAGCTGCAGGTCCTGGTGGAAAAGGTGGCCTCCGGCGAGATCCGCTATTGTCCTCACGGACGGCCCGTGGCCGTGACCCTGACGCGCAAAGAGCTTGACCGTCAGTTCAAGCGCATCGTGTAATTTTGCAAGGAGAGATATCTATGAAGATTGAATTCAATGAGCAGCAGCTGGAGCTTCTCAAGGAGGTCCTGTCGGAGTATGCGGAGCTGTGCTATCAGGATATGTTTGACTATAAGCGGGTGGCCGTGGACGCGGAGGATCAGATCATCCGGGACGAATATAACGCTATGGCCGACGCGGAGGAAGAGCGCTTCAACCGGGTGAAAAGCCTGTCGGAGTATATCGTGAAATACGAGGAACTGATGCGCAATGTATGATCTCCTGGTGATCACCGGCCCCACCGCCACGGGCAAAACGGCCCTGGGCGTGGAGCTGGCTCTGAGTCTGGGGGGCGAGGTCGTTTCCGCCGATTCCATGCAGATTTACCGGGGCATGGACATCGGCACGGCCAAGGCCACCATGGACGAGCGGAAGGGCGTGCCCCATCATATGCTGGATGTGGCGGAGCCCGGGGAGCTCTATTCCGCCGCCAGATACAGCGCCGCGGCCACGGCCTGTGTGGAGGATATCCGGGCCCGGGGCAAGGTGCCCATCGTGGTGGGGGGCACCGGGCTTTATATCGACGGGCTCCTTCGGGGCACGGAATATGCCGCCGCTCCGGGGGACACGGGGCTGCGGCAGACGCTGGAGGCGGAATATGACGCCATCGGCGGAGAGGCTTTTCGGGAAAAGCTTCGGGCGGTGGATCCGGAGCGGGCGGAGCGTCTTCCCGCCGGGGACAAAAAGCGTCTGGTGCGGGCCCGGGAGGTCTATGCCCTCACGGGGAAAACCATCACCTGGCACGACGAGCAGTCCCGCGCCGTTCCGCCCCGGTACCGGGGCGCGGTGATCGCGCTGGAATTTCAGAACCGGGGCGACCTGTATGACCGCATCGACCGCCGGGCGGCGCTCATGTTTGAGCGGGGCCTGGTGGAGGAGGTGCGTGGCCTTCTGGAAGGCGGCCTGTCTCCGGACAGCACCGCCATGCAGGCCATCGGCTATAAGGAGACGGCGGCGTACCTCCGGGGGGAGCTGACGCTGCCCGAGGCAGTCGACCTGGTTCAGCGAAAAAGCCGCCAATACGCCAAACGCCAGCTCACCTGGCTTCGCCGGGATGAGGGCGTTCACTGGATCCGATGGGAAAGAGAACCGGATCTGGAACGGGGCCGACAGGTTTCGACGGAAATCTTTGGCCGCTAAGCCGTAAAATAGTCGGCGTACAAGGAATTTGTACAAAATAACTATTTTGCGGGGCGGCAGAGTATGATAGAATGTTATGTAAATCTGGCCGCCCGGAAGGGATGGCAGAGATGCAGAAACTACAAAATCTTCAGGACCTTTTTTTGAATCAGGCTCGTCGGGAGCGGATGCTGGTGACCATGTTCCTTATGAACGGCTTCCAGCTTCGGGGGATCATACGGGGCTTTGACGCCTTTGTGGTCATCGTGGATTCCGACGGCAAACAGCAGATGATCTATAAACACGCCATATCCACGGTCGTTCCGGCCAGGAGTCTGGCGTTCTCGGAGGAAACGGACAAGCTTTGAAAAAGACCGATATCCTGATAAGAGTCATGACCGGGCTGGTGCTCTGTGCCATGATCGCATATTTGTCTGTGTATCTGGTCCGGCGGATGATGAACCCGGTCCAGACGGCTCTGACCGTCACGGCCACCATGAGCGATTCCTCGTCCATGAGTGGTCTTGTGCTGCGGGACGAGCTCGTGATCCAGAGTGAGGAGCAATACATAGATGTGGTCGTGTCCAACGGCGAAAAGGTCGCCGCCGGGCAGACTGTGGCGGTGGCATACAGCTCGGAAACGGCTCTGGCCCGGGCCACGGATCTGGAGACCCTGGCCCAGGAGATCCAGGATGTGGAAAAAGCCCTGGAAGAGACCGAGGGCATCAACACGGCGGGCAATCGGGAGGAATCGATATACAGCGCCATCACGGAGCTGTCCCGGGTGGTCCGCAGCGAGGGACTGGCCGGGGTGGATTCTCAGGAGAGCACGCTGGCGGATCTGATCTTCCGCACGGAGCAGTCCACCGCCACGGAGGATTATCTGGCCCAGCTGAACGCGGCCTATGCGGAACTCGCCGCCACGGCGGCGGGGGATATCACGGAGATAACCGTGAGCCAGAGCGGCACATTTTCCACCGTGCTGGACGGCTATGAGGGCGTGAGTCTTCAGTATGCCATGACCCTCTCTCCCAGCACGCTCCGGGAGGTCATTGCCGCCGAGCGTGTGGTGGAAGAGGAGGCCATCGGCAAGCTCATCACCTCTTACGACTGGTATTACGCGGCCATTATGAACGCGGAGGACGCGGAAAATCTGGTGGCGGGCCGAACGGCGGAGCTCTCTTTCGGCCGGTATTACAGCGGCACCATCACCGCCGATGTGGTCTATGTGGGCCGCGCGGAGGGACAGGAGCAGCTGGTGATCTTCGGTCTGGACCGGGGATTCGCGGATATGCTGGCGGTCCGGTCCGTCTCGGCGGAGGTCGTTTACAGCGATTACACCGGTCTGCGTGTGCCGCTCGCGGGACTTTACCGCTATTACGCGGGCTATGTGAGCGAGGCGGACGGCGCGGCGCTCTCCCCCGGCGATGCCGTGACCCTTATGCTGGGGGAGGAGAACTACGAGGCCTTTGTCTCCGAGATCGGCTCGGCCTATGCCTACGGAGAGCTTCCGGCGGGCGTGGAGTCGGGGTCCGAGGAGGACACCCGGCCCAAGCGGTGCCAGGTGGTCCTCTGCTGGAACTGGGATGACCGGGATACCCCGGACTTCTCCTCCGGCGTCGGGACGATCCTGCTGGCGGACGGAGTGACCCTCCTTCCGGTCTCCAATTACTACGACTACGACCCGGATACGGACCGGATGTGCGTGTTTACCATGACAGGCCTTCAGGCCGAACGGAAAAAAGTCTCCCTGATCTATGCCGGGGAGGAATACGGCCTTGTGTCCTCCACGGGAGAGGACGCGCTGCGGGAAGGCAACGAGATCATTGTCCAGGCCCGGGGCCTGTATAACGGAAAAATATTCCAGTGAGGAACCATGGAACTGACGATTGAAAACCGGATCACCATCGTGCGGGAAAACATCGAAAAAGCGGCGGCCGGCCGTCCGGTGTGCCTGGTGGGCGTGGCCAAGACAAAGCCGGCGGAGCTGGTGCGCCGGGCCATCGCCGCGGGGCTGGACACCGTGGGGGAGAACTATGTCCAGGAGATCCGGGACAAGGGTGCCTCCGGCGCCTATGAGGGCGCGGCGGTGCACATGATCGGCCATCTGCAGAAGAATAAGGTGAAATACATCGCCGGCAGGGTGGATCTGATCCAGTCCGTGGACTCCGGGGAGCTGATGGAGGTCATATCCCGGCGGGCACAGACTCTGGGCCGGGTGCAGGATATACTGCTGGAGATGAACATCGGCGGGGAGACATCCAAATCCGGGGCGGATCCGGCGGCGCTGGAGGAGCTTCTGTCTCTGGCGGGCGGGCTTCCCGGCATCCGCGTCCGGGGGCTTATGGCCATCCCTCCGGCAGAAAATTCCACCGCGTATTTTGCCCGCATGAATCAGCTTTATATTGACAATAAAGAGAAAAAATACGATAATGTATCCATGGACTTTCTGTCCATGGGAATGTCGGATGACTATATCGAAGCAATCAAAGAGGGCGCGAACATGGTTCGCGTAGGCTCTTTTATATTCGGTCCCCGGAACTATACATGATTCAGGAGGCGTACTATGGGTTTACTTGATGAACTGAAGCGGCTTGCCAAGCCTTATGACGACGATGAGGACGAATTTTTCGGCGCCTCCCAGGAGACGGCGGACGAGGACCCCACGGTCGTTGCGCCCAGAGCCGAGCGGCGCAACCCCTTTGCCATGAACAGCGATCCCGCGCCCGTTTTTGAGGAGCGGGCCACAGCCCCCAAGAAGGACAACAAAGTGGTGAACATCCAGACCACGACCGCCGTGCAGGTGGTGGTGGTGAAGCCGGAGCGCTATGAGCAGGCCAAGGAGATCGCCGGCCAGCTTTTGGAGAAGCGGACGGTGGTCATGAATCTGGAAACCACGAGGAAGGACGACGCGGTTCGTCTGCTGGACTTCCTGTCCGGCGTTGCCTTCGCCAACGGCGGAAAGATCAAGAAGGTCGCCATCAACACCTTCATCATCACGCCCTACAACGTTGGCATTCAGGGCGATCTGATCGACGAGCTGGAGAGCAACGGGGTCTATATTTAAAAACATACACAACACCGTTCGAGAAAGGATAGGGTAACAGATATGATCACTGCACAGGATATCCAGGAAAAAACCTTTGAAAAAGCATTCAACGGCTACAACATGGGCCAGGTGGATGAGTTTTTGGATGAAATGGCCGCGGAAATCTCCGCCATGGCCAAGGAAAATGCCGCGCTGAAGGGCAAGATGCGCGTCCTTGTGGAAAAGGTGGAGGAATACCGCCAGACGGAGGACTCCATGCGTCTCGCGCTTCTGTCCGCGCAGAAGCTGTCCGCCCAGATCGAGGGCGAGGCCCGTCAGAAGGCCGACGCCATGATGGCCGAGGCTCAGGAGGCTTCCGACCGTCTGACCCGCGCCGCCCGGGAGGGCATCGCAAACGAAGAGGCCAAGCTTGCCGAGGCCAAGAAGGTCACGGAGAAGTTCTTCGAGCATATGCGCACCGTCTGCGAGAAGCAGATCAACTTCTATGAAAAGCTCAGCGGCATGCAGCTGGTGGGCGGCGAGGAAGCCGAAGAGGAGCCCGTGCCCATCAAGTCCGCCCGGGAGAAGGAAGTGGATGCCGCCGTCCGCAGCATCGAGACCTCCGTGGAACAGGCCGCCATGCAGGCTCCCGAGGAGAAGATCACGGTGGACACCGAGCTTCCCGAAGTGGAAGAAGAGCCCACCCGCCTGTTCGGCGCGGAAGAGCAGGCTCGCCAGAAAAAGCGCAGCTACGACGAATTTCGGTTCGACGACATCTGACTTGTGAAAAACCTGACAGGGCGGAGCGTTTCGGCTCCGCCCTTGCGAACTATTTCAAGAACCTGAAACGGGAGAGAAGAAAGATATGTCCATGGATTTTAACGCAACCGTCAACCTTCCCAAGACAGACTTCCCCATGCGGGCCGGTCTGCCCAAGCGCGAGCCCGAGATGCTGGCCCGCTGGGAGGAACTTGACCTTTACCACGAAATGCTCAAGCGCACCGAGGGGCGACCCCGGTTCATTCTGCACGACGGCCCTCCGTTCTCCAACGGCAACCTCCATATGGGCCACGCGCTGAACAAGTGCATCAAGGACTTCATCAACCGCTATAAGAGCATGTCCGGCTACCAGGTGCCCTATACCCCCGGTTGGGATAACCACGGCATGCCCATCGAGTCCGCGATTATCAAGGAGCAGAAGCTCAACCACAAGGCCATGAGCGTCTCCGAGTTCCGCTCCGCCTGCCATGCCTATGCCGACCACTATGTGGATGTGCAGCGGGAGGGCTTCAAGCGCCTGGGTGTTATCGGCGACTGGGAGAATCCCTATAAGACCATGGACCCCAAGTTCGAGGCCCAGGAGGTCAAGGTCTTCGGCGCCATGTACGAAAAGGGCTACATCTACAAGGGCAAAAAGCCCGTGTACTGGTGCCCCAAGGATGAGACGGCTCTGGCCGAGGCGGAGATCGAATACGCCGACGATGAGTGCCAGTCCATCTATGTGAAGTTCAGGGTGAAGGACGATCACGGCAAGCTGGGTCAGTTCTGCGATCTGAACGAGCTTTACTTCGTTATCTGGACCACCACCACCTGGACCATCCCCGGCAACCTGGCCATCTCCGTGAACGGGGAGCTGGACTATGTTCTGGCCAAGCAGCCCAACGGCGAGGT
>CAZQFN010000051.1:0-10411 GCA_964592685.1 uncultured Oscillospiraceae bacterium
GGCAACATCGCCGGCGTGGCCGGCGCCATCGCCATTGGCGGCCCCGGCGCCGTGTTCTGGATGTGGATGAGCGCCCTGCTCGGCATGTGCACCAAGTTCTCCGAAGTCACGCTGGCTGTCCACTTCCGCGAGCGGAACAAGGATGGCGACTATGTCGGCGGTCCTATGTACTACATAAAGAACGGCCTGAATAAGCGCTGGCATTTCCTCGCGGCCTTTTATGCCATCTTCGGCGTGCTCACGGTGTTCGGCACCGGCAACGCCACCCAGGTGAACACCATCACCACCGCCATCAACACCGCGCTGCTGAATTTCAACCTCATCTCCGAATCCTCTCAGAAGACCATCAGCCTTGTCATCGGCATCATCATCGCCGTCATCGTGGCCCTTGTTCTTCTGGGCGGCATCAAGCGCATCGGCAAGGTCACGGAAAAGCTGGTCCCCTTCATGGCTCTGCTCTATATCATTATGGGCCTGGGCGTTGTGTTCCTGAACCTTGACCGCGTCCCCGCCGTCTTCGCCTCCATCTTCCAGGGCGCCTTCAATCCCTCCGCCGTCACCGGCGGCATCGTGGGCAGCGCCTTTGTGAGCATGCAGAAGGGCGTCGCCCGCGGCATCTTCTCCAACGAGGCCGGCCTCGGTACCGGTTCCATTGCCCACGCCACCTCCGAAGTGAAGGATCCCGTGGAGCAGGGCGTCTTCGGTATCTTTGAAGTCTTCATGGACACCATCATCATCTGCACGCTCACCGCTCTCACCATCCTCTGCAGCGGCACTCCCATTGCTTACGGCCAGGCCGCCGGTGCCGAGCTGACCATCAGCGGTTTCACCAGCACCTACGGCAACTGGGTCTCCATCTTCACCGCCGTCGCCATGGTCTGCTTCGCTTTCTCCACCATTCTTGGCTGGGGTCTGTACGGCGCCCGCTGCATCGAGTATCTGGGCAACGAAAAGCTTATCAAACCCTTCATGGTCCTGTATGCGCTGGCCGCCATCGTGGGAGCCACCATGGATCTGGGTCTGCTCTGGAACATCTGCGACACCTTCAACGGTCTCATGGCCATCCCCAACCTGCTGGGTCTGCTCCTGCTGTCGGGAACCGTTGTAAAACTCGTGAAAGAGAAAAAATTCTGACCCAAAGCAAACAAACGCCTCTGCTTCAACGGAACGAAGCAGAGGCGTTCTTTTTTATTCTTTTATAAGCGTCCGCCGCCAACGGTTGGACCGGTCATACCACAGACCGAACGGCACCGAGGTGAAGGGCGCAATGAGGCAGGCCGCATACAGGCCGTCCAGACCCCAGAAATAGTTGAAGGTCACGCCCAGCGTGATGCGGGCGAGAATGCAGTTTATAAAGCTGGACAGGAACACAAACCAGGTATCTCCGGAGCCAAGCATCAGCCCGTGATACACCAGGAAGACAGCATAGAAGATCTGGCCGAAGATCTCGATACGGAGATTGCGCACCGCCGCCGCGGCGGTGGCAGCGTCATCCGTAAAGAGCGCCACCAGCCAGGGCGCCGTCAGCTGCACGATGACGATGATGGCCACGGCCATACCCACCGTGATCTTCATGGCGGAATACATGGTCTTCCGGGCCCGGTCATACTGGCAGGCGCCGATATTCTGAGCGATCATGCTGGAGGTGGCGGTGGTCATGGCCGTGATGAACAGCTGGCAGAATTCCTTGATGCGGTTGGACACGCCGTTTCCTGCGGAGACCGCCACGCCATAGCCGTTGATGAGAAAGGTCACACTCAGCCAGGAGATGGCCGCCACCGACATCTGCACCGCGCAGGGCAGCCCCAGCTTCAGCTCCTTGCGAAGCATATCCCGCCGGACATAGAGTTTATGCAGCCGGATGCCGAAAACCTCCGGGCTTCGGACCAGATGCATGACCGCCACCACAAAGCTGGCAGCCTGGGAGATGACCGTGGCCAGAGCCGCACCGAAAACACCCCAGCCGAAACCGGCCACGAAGAGGACGTCCAGCACCACATTTACGCCCGCGGTTGCCGCCACGCAGGTCAGGGGAGCCTTGGAATTGCCCACCGCCCGCAAAACCGCCGCCGCGCCGTTATATCCAGCCACGAAGAGGAAGCCCACCGCGCAGGTGCGCAGATAAACATCCGCCTCTTCCAGCGCCGGAGCGCCCAGAAGCACCAGGATCCAATGGCTTCCGAAAAACAGGATCAGCGCCGCGAGAACACCCGCCAGAAGACTGCCGGTGAACAGCGTGACTGCGGAAGCCTTCATGTTTTCCGTGTCTCTGGCCCCGAAATACTGGCCCACCAGGATGCCGCCGCCCATGCACAGGCCCATGATGATCTGTGTGAACATGGTGGTGACCATATTGGCATTGGTCAGTCCCGAGAGGGCTGCCGAGCCGATGAACTGTCCCGCCACGATGGTGTCCACCAGTCCATAGAGCGCCTGAAGAAGATTGGAGAGCACCACGGGCGCGGCATATTTCACCAGAGACCTGAAAATACCTCCGGTAGTAAGATCCGTCTGTCCCATCAGTTTTTCAGACTATGGAGCGGCGCGGGGATGTGGCCGCCCCGGGCAATAAAGGCCTCCGCGCTCTCGGGATGGACGGGCATAACAGGCGCCATACCCAGAAGGCCGCCGAAATTCACGGAATCCCCCACGGCACAGCCCACCGCAGGAATGAGGCGCACCGCCGTGGTCTTGTTGTTCACCATGCCAATGGCCGCCTCGTCGGCTATGATGGCGGCGATGGTCTCGGCGGAAGTATCGCCGGGGACCGCGATCATATCCAGACCCACGGAGCAGACACAGGTCATGGCCTCCAGCTTATCCAGCGTCAGCACGCCGGACTCCGCCGCGGCAATCATGCCCTCGTCCTCGCTGACGGGGATAAACGCGCCGGAGAGACCGCCCACACGGCCGGAAGCCATCAGACCGCCCTTTTTCACCGCGTCATTCAGCATGGCGAGAGCCGCCGTGGTGCCATGGGTGCCGCAGACGGAAAGACCCATTTCCTCCAGAATGCGGGCCACCGAGTCGCCCACCGCGGGCGTAGGCGCCAGAGACAGGTCCACCACGCCAAAGGGAACATCCAGACGTTTGGCCGCCGTCCGGGCAACCAGCTGGCCCATGCGGGTGATGCGGAAGGCCGTCTTCTTGATGATCTCTGCCAGCTCGTCAAAGGGCTTGCCCTTGGCGTCCTGCAGCGCGCGGTATACCACGCCGGGACCGGATACGCCCACATTGACAGCGCACTCGGGTTCCCCGGGGCCGCAGAACGCGCCGGCCATAAAGGGGTTATCCTCCACCGCGTTGCAGAAGACCACCAGCTTTGCGCAGCCGATGCTGCCCCGATCCCCGGTGGCGACAGCCGCTTCCTTCACGATGCGGCCCATGAGCGCCACCGCGTCCATGTTGATGCCCGCCTTGGAGGAGCCCACATTCACGCTGGAGCAAACAAGATCCGTCTCCGCCAGGGCGCGGGGAATGCTGTTTATAAGACGGCGGTCGCCGATGGTGAAACCCTTCTGCACCAGGGCGGAAAAGCCGCCGATGAAGTCCACGCCGCAAGTCTTGGCCGCCTTGTCCAGCGCCCTGGCAATGGGGGTATAGTCCTCCGCGTCGCAGGCCTGGGCCACCATGGCGATGGGCGTTACGGAGATGCGCTTGTTCACGATGGGGATGCCCAGCTCCCCTTCGATCTTCTGCGCCGTGGGAACAAGATCCTTTGCCATGCGGCAGATCTTGTCATAGACCCGGCGGGCGCATTCGTCAATATCCGGGTGGGCGCAGTCCAGAAGGTTTATGCCCAGAGTAATGGTTCGGATATCCAGATGCTGGTTATCCAGCATGTCCAGAGTCTGGAGAATGTCATAGGTATTCAGCATGGCGATTCTCCTCAGATGCGGTGCATGGCGTCAAAGATGTCCTCCCGCTGGATCCGGATGAAGAGGCCCTGCTCCTCGCCTTTTTCATGGAGGCGGGTGCGGATATCCTCAAAAGCCAGCTCGGACGTGCCGGTATCCACCAGCATGACCATGGTGAACATCTTGTCCATAACCGTCTGGCTCAGATCCAGAATGTTCACGTTCATGGTGGCCATCAGCGTGCACACGTCGGCAATGATGCCGATGCGGTCCCTGGAAAACACGGAAACGATTGCTCTCATATCATTGATCTCCTTTGGAGTGTTATTTACAGATCTGCGATCTCCACCACGGTGAGGGTTTCCCCGTCCACGGTAAAGCGCACATCAAAGGTGAGATAGTTGAACCCATAGCGCCGGGTGGGATCCTGGATATAGGAAGGCCGGGGATCCTGAGAGAGGATGCCGAAGAGCGCCTCCCGCTTGTCCTCCGGGATCTTCCGGAGCAGTTCCTCCGGAAAATCCACCGCCAGGCGGTAGTCCACAAATTCCTCCGCAAAGCCGCCCACCGCCTCCGGATGGCTGTCCGTATAGGGCAGATAGGGCTTCACATCATAGATGGGCGTGCCGTTCATCAGGTCCGCACCGGTGACCACCAGGACAGGCCCCAGCTTTTCGTCCATTTCAATGGCCTTGAGTCTCACCGAGGAGAGCCCCAGGGCGTTAGGCCGATAGGGAGACCGGGTAGCAAAAACGCCCATGCGCTTGTTGCCGCCCAGTCGGGGAGGCTTTACCGTGGCCGCCCAGCTGTCCCGATTGTTCTCCGAAAAGCCCCAGATGAGCCACAGATGGGAATATCCCTCCAGCCCCCGAAAGGCCACCGGATCCCGATAGACCGGTTCAAACACGATGCGGGCCTCCAGTTCCGACACAAGCCCGCTCTGCCGGGGCAGACCGAACTTGGTGGGCAGATCCGATTGAATATGGGCAACGGGCCCGATCAGGCGCTGTTCCTCCAGCATATGACATAAACCTCGCAGCATACAGCAGAATAAAATAACCGGCAACTTTGCGTTACCGGTTATTATAGCATATTCTCGGATGTTGGGCTACTGTTTTCCTTCAGTTCCGCTCTTGATCGTTCATCCAGGCAAAAATGCTCTCATAGGCATTTCCTTCCCCGTCCGTCACCAGAACGGAACCGCCGTCATGCTCGGGGTAATATCCCATAAGGAAGCTGCGGTTTGTGCCCTCGCGGATGGTTTCCGGGTCCTGCACATAGCTCACCTGGTCGTTCAGCAGGTATGTCCAGACCCAATGGCCCAGATACTGGGACCCCTCACTTTCGGATCCCACCGAATCAAAAAACATGCTGCACCAAGCGTTCTCCGCGCCGGCCTGAACCAAAGCCCGGTAGACCGGCATGGTGAAATCAAAGGCGGACACGATGGTGTCGTCCATGGCCTGCATGAACCAGACCGGTGTCTGCATCAGGGCCCGGACCTTATCCTCGGTGAAATATACCATGTTGGTGCGGATGTATTCGTTGGGGAAGATGGTGCGGTAACTGCCGTCCATGTTCTTTGCGTAATAATAATACGCATAGGCCGGGCAGCAGGGGAACCCGGCGGCAAAATAATCGGGATAGTTTATGAGCATATCCAGCGTCAT
This sequence comes from uncultured Oscillospiraceae bacterium, assembly GCA_964592685.1. Classification (GTDB taxonomy): domain Bacteria; phylum Bacillota; class Clostridia; order Oscillospirales; family Oscillospiraceae; genus CAJOIG01. The sequence goes on from CAZQFN010000051.1 coordinate 5,528, forward strand.
ATACCCGCCGTTGGAGGCGCCGCCGATGTAAATGCGGTCCGGGTCCACATCGGGATTGGACTCCACATAGGCCTGGATGACATCCATCAGGATCTCCGTATACCGGCTGGGCATATCGCCCATGTGATAAACATTATCGCCCGCGTCCATCCAGTAGGTAGGCGTCTGCACGATGAGGACATAGGCGCCGGTCTGCTCTCCGGAGACAAAATAGTTTTGGATCTCGCTCTCCGTCAGAGCCGAGACTTCATTTCCCAGAATGGTTTTGGTGATATCCGTGCCGCCCTCGCCCAGACCGTGGAGCCAGATGACAAGAGGATTCTGCTCCCAGGAATCGATGCTGTCCGGCTCATAGGCCGTCCAGATCAGGGATAGCGTATCCATGGCGCCGGTGAGGGGATTTTCATACGCCCCGGTGAACACCTGCGGATCGGTAAAGCGGCTCAGCTCCGGGCAGATGCGGTTCTCAATGCAGTTGGCATAGAGATCCACCCGGAATTTCGTGTTGTTCTTCACCACCGTGGTGGAGATCGTGACGTAATATTCATCCGCCCACTCACTGTGCTCCGTGGTCATGTCCGTTTCAAAGGGTGAGCCGGTGCACTCAAAGCTGGTCTCCAGTTCAAAGGTGATATAGCGGGATTCGCCCTTGGTCTCATAGCCCATGCTGTCGGAAAGGTAGGCACTCGTGACAGTCCGCTCCCAATGGGATGTGATGACCACGGTGTCCTCGTCCGGAACGACCCGGTCGATCTCGGTATCCAGTTCCAGAATCACCTTGCTCACACCGGGCCCCCATTCAAAGCCCCGGACCACGATGGAGCCCGCAGAGGCATGGGGTGTGCCCGGAAGCTCCGGATCCGGTTCCACGGTGACCGTTTCCTTCACGGCCACACAGCCGGCAACGCATATCATCAGAAAGACCGCAGCAATCAAAACAGGGAAAAGACGTCTTTTCATGGGCATCTCCTAATATCGGCAGGAACATTTACAATATGGCATTTACATTACAATACGTTAAGGATATGCCCAAAGCATGAACAAGATGTAAAATTTTTTTGAACAAACAGAATACCTCCCGCGAGGCGGGAGGTAGAACTCAAAAGGACATGGTCAGGGCGGTGTGATCCGTCCCCTCATCCGCCGTCATGCTTTGGATGTACAGAGACAGAAAGCTTTGCCGTTCCTGCCACCGCTCATACAGCGGCCCTTCCCAGACGAAGGTATTCCCCCGTCCGGTGAAATATGCCAGATTTGCCGCCGCAAAAAAGTCCGCCATGGCTTCGGCGTCGGGGGTATCCTCCCCCAGTTCCTGCAGCGCCTGGTTCCGGGCCGTCAGGAGAAAATACTCCTCTGCCCAGACCGAAAACCGCAGCAGATTCGGATCCTCCGCCCCGGAGACTTCCGCCCAGGCTTCCACATCCACCGGGATGCTCTCATAGGAGAGGACGCCGTCCGTCAGCGTCACCGCGGCATAGCACCCGGGCGTGACCGCCATGGATGCCGTTGCGATCTCCCAGAGACCGGCCTCGCTCTGACCGGTGTGCTGCATGTGGATATGGCCGCTGAAATTGACCGGAACGCCATACGTCTCATACAGCGCCAAAAGGGCCCGGGCATTTTCCATCACAAACCCCTGGGACAGAAGGCTGCTGTGGGCCAGGAGATTCTGATGACTGGCCGCCAGAACGGTGATGCCTTCCTCTTGTGCCGTCCGCAGCTGTTCCTCCACCCAGCGGAGCGTCTCTTCCCGGACGCCCCCGGGATATACCTCCGTGTTGGCATCCACCATAAGCAGCCGCAGTCCGGGCGCAAGTTCGGCCATATAGCTGAGGGAATGCTCATCCCGGGCCAATGCGTCCTCATAGCCGAAGGCGCTGTATATTTCCCCGAACTCCGCCCCGCTGACGCTCTCTGTCAGATAGGCGGTCTCCTTCACAAAACGGCGGGCCGAGGCGTTGTTGAGATCGTGGTTTCCCGGCAGCACATACACCGGGATCCCTGCCGCTTCCAGCCGGGCCAGCTTTTCCGCCAGTGCCTCATGGCTGATCCGCTCGCCGTTGAAGCTCAGATCCCCGGTGAGAAGAACGCCGTCCGGCGCCTCCTCCAGAATCGTCTGGATAAAAGCCTCGGTGAGCGCCTCGCAATACGCGGTGGTCTTCCCGTCCGCGCTGTCCACAAGCGTCTGGAAAGCCACGCCGCCGTCGGTAAGTTCGGGGGCAATGTAATGCAGATCGGTAGCCACCAGCAGACGGATGGCCTCCGGCGCTGCCGCCGCAGCCTCCGCCGCAGGTGCCGCGGCAAAAACCGGTATCAGCACAGCGCATACAGCCACCGCAAGAAGAAAGAATTTCATATTACCTCCGGAAAACGTTTATCCTGTATGATCAGTATAACAAACCCGCTCCGGGCGCACAAGACAAAACACCTTCCGCCGGAACGGAAGGTGTTTGAAACAGCGGAATCAGCGCAGTTCGTCCTTATAGATGAACTTGCAGGAGCACTGGAAGCAGATGGAGCGGTTGGATTTCTGGATGGTGCCGCAGATGGGGCAGATGACCTCGATGGGAGGCCGAACGCCAAACTGGGCGACTTTCTGATCCTTGTCCACCTCGGAAGCAATGCCGGGCAGGGGACGTCCCTCAGGGGGCACGCTGGGCACGTTGCGGTATTCCGGCTCGTCCAGATGCTTTTCAAGCTCTTCGCGGCGCGGCTCCAGCGCCTCCTTCCTGGCGATGATCTCGTTGTAATAGCCGGGGGTCACGCGGCCGGTGGCGTGGAAGGCGATCAGCCAGTCATAGAAGATGGCCAGGTTGCCCATATTGTGCAGCCGGCGATTTTTCAGCGAGCCGTAATCCTCCAGCAGACCGTCCAGATACTCGCTGACCTCGATGAGAGCGGCGAGATAGTTGATCATGGGGATATACACATCCGCCAGCGTCAGCCCCTGGGGATGTGACAGCGACCAGGTATAAAAGAACAGCGGCGAGGGCGCCTTCTGGTTTTCCTTGCGGGCGATGCTGGTATAGATCCGGGTCAGCTCGTTATACTTTGTGCTGGTAAGGTTTATCAAATCGATCGCGATGCGGGCCATAAAGGCTTCCTTGTCGCCGCCCTGCTTTTCACACATGTGAAGGGCATCGTCGGTGCTGGCAATCAGAGCCGTGGGATCACCGTCCAGCAACGTGCTCTGCCAGGTGCGGGCCACGCCGCGGCCATGGAGCGCCATATAGACATCCGCGTCCGCCTCCAGGACCTTTGCATATTCCGCTTCCGCATCGGCATAACGGCCGGCAGCCAGATCGCGGTCCGCCAGAAGCAGGACGTTTTCAATCGAAAGAGCCATCGCAAATTTCCTCCTAAGTTTATTATTTATCTATTTTATTTTATCCGCAAACCGCTCCGAAATCAAGGGCTTCCTGTCAATTTGCAAAAGATAGCCGTTTGTGATATCATAGCGGCGCTATGAAAAAACGAATTTTGTCTTTCCTTGCGGTCGTTCTTCTGACCGGTTCCCTCCTGTCCGGCTGCGGCCGGGAAAAATCGGAGGAGCTTCAAACCGCCTCTGTTTCCTTCTCTTTCACGGCGCCCCCCTCCGCCACCGCGGATCCCCACGGGGGCCAGGTGGAAGTGACAAACGGCTCCGGCGGGACCATGTGGGTGGATCTGGTGGAAGAGCTTGACGCCTTCACCATGGATCGCTCCAAATTCTCCGTTTCCAACGGCATCGCCTATTACGACGGCGCCGGCTATACGCTGAAGCGGGGCATCGATGTCTCCGACCACCAGAAAGAGATCGACTGGCAGTCCGTTGCCGATTCCGGCGTGGAATTTGCCATTCTCCGCTGCGGCTGGCGGGGCTATACCGCCGGCGGCCTCAACGTGGACGAGCACTTCCTCGCAAACTATGAGGGCGCGAAAGCCGCCGGGCTGGACGTCGGTGTCTATTTCTTCTCCCAGGCCACTACCCTGGAGGAGGGGGCCGAGGAGGCCCGCTTTGTTCTGGAGACGCTGGAGGGCCGGGCGCTGGATCTCCCCGTTTATTTTGACTGGGAGGAGGTGGACGCCGCCGATGCCCGCACAAACGACGTCCCCGGCTCCGTGGTCACGGATGCCTGTCTGGAATTCTGCCGCATCATCGAAGAGGGCGGCTATGAGGCCGGTGTATATACATATCTGAACCTCGGCTATTTCACCTATGAGCTGGACCGACTGGCCGGCCTTCCCATCTGGCTGGGGGATCCCGGCTCCGCTCCGGAGTTTTATTACGACCACCAGATCTGGCAATACAGCTTCACCGGCTCCGTCCCCGGCATCGAGGGCGATGTGGATATGAACGTGATCTATGTCCCCACCGAGCCCATCATTGAATTTGTGAACGGGGAGGCCGCCGGATGATCATCTTTGACAAAACCGATCTGAAAAGCCAGGAGGGCATGGAAAAAGCACTACGGGAGTATTTTCTCTGGATGCGCCGGGAGTGCGACGGCACCTTCAACGCCATGCTGGGCGGGGAGCTTGTCTCCTGTGATTTTGAAAAAAAGACCATCCTCATCGCCATGGACACAAAGGACTGGATGACCAATCCCTCCCAGATCGTCCACGGCGGCGTCACCGCCTCCATTCTGGATTTCACCATGGGTCTTCTGGCCCGCTTCTGCACCACGGGTTATATGACGCCCACCATCTCCATGAACGTGGAATATCTGCGTCCCATGCCCCTGAAAAAACGCATTCTCGTGGAGGCCGCCGTCACCATGGCCGGTTTTTCCGTCTGCCATGTGACCGCCAGAACCTGGGCCGAGGACGCTCCGGAAAAGATCATTGCCACTTCCTCCGGCGCCTACTACGTCACCCGCCGCCCCGACTGAAACGTATACACAA
>CAZQFN010000052.1:0-10070 GCA_964592685.1 uncultured Oscillospiraceae bacterium
CTTTCGCGTTTTTATTATTCCCAGGATTCATAGAAGAGCGCAAAAACAGTAATTTGACGGCACGCATTGTCAATTATATAATTAAGTCAATCGATTCCACCAGATTCGTCAATTTGAGAGTAAAACTGCAGAAGACGTTCATAGAATTCTTTGGCTGCGCTGGACTGATAATGCCCCTCTTTAAAAGCAACGCCTACGCTTTTTCGCATCCCTACATATTCGTTTACCAGAGGAATCCTTTTCACTGACATATCCATCGCCACAACTTTCTGAACCCCTACCGTTATGGAATGGGGCGTTATCATGATGGCATCGCCGTTGGAAACAAAGTGCATGGGCATGTCCGTAGATGTTCCATCATACAGCACACGAGGGCTGAACCCCGCCTGTTCACATAGATTCTGGATAACATTTTCCGTGTTATAGTTGCTGTTTGTTACAACAAAACGTTCATTCCGCAGTTGATCCAAATGGAGTCTCGAATATTTCGCCAGAGGATGATTTAAGCTAATCATCACCTCCAGCTGGTCGTAATATAACTCCTGCCACAGAACCCCCATCCCCTCCGGTCGCCTTGTGGTCACGGCCATATCGATAGAGCCGATTTCCAGTGCGTCGCGCATCTGTTCCGGTGACAGGAGGTAACAGTAAAACGATACATCGGAATGATCAATAAGAAACTGCTTGATAAGATGGTCCAAAAACACATCCTTGGAGATAGCAATGCGGACCTCACCCTGTTCAAGTCCGGCCATCTCCCGCACAGCGCGAACACTGTCTGTCAGCTTCGTAAGTGCGCTACCTGTATCCTGCAGAAACTGCTGGCCAAATCGGTTGAGTGTGATGCGGTTTCCTTCTCTTTCAAAGAGACGTAGTCCGATTTCATCTTCAAGCTTTGCAATGGATTTTGACAGCGCTGACTGGGTCATATGGAGCGATTCCGCGGCGCGTGTAAAGCTCCCCATCTCGGCTACGGTCCGGAAATATTGAAGCTGAAAAATATCCATAAACTCACCCCTTTCTTCAAATTATAACATATCCCGACACAAAACACCAATATGTCTGTATTCCGCACTGCGGAAAAATTATAAAACGGAGGACAAGATAATGAGAAAACTCACCATCCTTCTGGCCCTTCTGCTCTGCTTCGCCATGCTGATGAGCGCCTGTGGCGCTCCCGCTGCCGAAGAGGAAGCCGCCGCCCCCAATGCTGCTGCTGAGGTCGCCGAGCCCGCAGAAGAAGTCCAGGCCCGCACCTTGACCGTCGGCACGCAGGACGCTGCGGACGGTTTTGACCCCACTGTCAACTCCAACTGCGGCCTCGGCCTCATGCTGGTCTATGACACCGTACTGTACCGCGATCCCGAAACCGGCGTCGTCGGTCCCATGTTGGCCGAATCCTATGAGTTCACAGATGAGACCACCCTGGTTCTGGAAATCCGTGAGGGCGTTACGTTCTCCAACGGTGAGACCATGACCCCCGAGGACGTTCTCTATTCCCTGCAGCGCTTTGTCACCGAGAACAGCCAGTTTGATCCCGGCTACGACAACATCGACTTTGAAAACTCCACCATTGACGGCAACACCTTGACCCTCAAGCTCTTCACTGCCGCCCCCAATATCATCAACTCCCTGGCCAATGACCGCTGGGCTTCCGTTCTCTGCAAGTCCTATGTTGAGTCCACCGGCGATGAAGCTTTCTGGGATAAGCCTGTGGGCACCGGTCCCTACACCTGCGTGGAGAACCTCAACGGCTCCCACTCCACCTACCAGATCCGCGACGATTACTGGGGCGATATGCCCGAGGCTGAGACCATCACCGTCCGCCACTATTCCGAGCTGACCACCATGATGGTCGACTTTGAAAATGGCGTTCTGGACATCGCTCTGGACGTGGGCGAGACCGACTACAACCTGGCCATGGACGGCTCCTACGGCGATGATGTTGTGGGCAAGCTTTTCCCCACCTATGACATTCTGGCTGTCACCCTGCCCGAGTACGTTGAGGTCCTTGAAGACATCAACGTCCGCAAGGCCATTGCCCTGTCTCTGGATGCCGCCGGTATCACCCAGGCTGTTTATGGCAGTCTCGGCACCGTGGCCGACTCCAGCCTCATTCCCGGTGTCGAGGGCTATAAGTCCATCGGCGTGAACGAATACGATCCTGAACAGGCTCGCCAGATTCTGGCCGACGCCGGCTACGCCGAGGGCGACATCTCCCTGCTCATGGTCTTCCCCTCCATGCCCGCCAACGAAAAGGCCTCTACCATCGTGCAGGCCATGCTGGCCGAGGTCGGCATCAATGTTACCGTTGAGTCCGGCGACTTCGCCACCGTCATCCCCCGTCTGATGAACAACGAGTGCGAGCTGAGCCTCTTCGGTACCGGCGGCGGCACCTACACCGCAACCGACATCTATGCCACCGTTGGCGCTTCTTCCACCAACGCCGGCGCCCGTTGCACCGACGAAACCTTCAATGAGTATCTGACCTCCGGCAGCACTGAGATGGATCCCGACCTCCGTGCCGAGGCCTACAGCAACGCCCAGGACGCTCTGGCCGAGACCTACCGCTTCATCCCTCTGTCCTACGCCAACGCTGCAGTTCTCTATCACCACAACGTTGACGGGATCACCGGTACCGTGGCCAGAGGTCTCAGCCTCCGCTTCGTCACATTCAACTGAGCAAGCACCCGATAAACCCATGTGACCTATCTTCTTCCGGCCGCGCCCTGGCGGCGCGGCCGGACCTCTATCTCAATCGGACATAGGAGGACAACCTATGCTGAAGTACATCGTCAAGCGCATCCTGTGGTGCATCCCTGTTCTTCTCGGCGTTATCTTCATCGTGTTCGCCATCAACCGTTTGGTGGACACCGGCGACCCGGTTGCCGCCATGCTGGGTTCCAACTATACCCAGGAGGAGTACGCCGCCAAGGAAGCGGAACTGGGACTTGATCAACCCTTCTTCAAGCAGTTTTATGACTATATCGCCGGTCTCGTTACCGAGGGCGACATGGGAGTATCCTACTCCACCAAGCGCCCGGTCTCTCTGGAGATCCAGGAGCGCTTCCCCGTCACTATTAAGCTGGCACTTGTCAGCATACTGATCGCCGTTATATTGGGTATCCCCTTCGGCATCATATCTGCCACGAAGCAGTATTCCGTTGCAGACTACAGTGTCACCACGGTGTCCCTCATTTTTGCCGGTATGCCCGGCTTCTGGCTGGCACTGATGCTGATGCTGCTGTTTTCCCTTGAAATCAAATGGTTCCCGGCCTCCGGTCTGGGGACGTTCAAACACTGGGTGCTGCCCGCGCTGGCCTCCGGCCTCTCCTTTATTGCCACCATCACCCGTATGACCCGTTCCTCCATGCTGGACGTGGTCCGTCAGGACTATATCCGCACAGCCCGGGCCAAGGGCCTTTCGGAGAATAAGGTCATCTCCCGCCATGCGCTGAAAAACGCGCTCATCCCCATCATCACCACCATCGGCTTCCAGTTCGGCATCCTGGTCTCCGGCTCGGTCATCGTGGAGACCATCTTCTCCTTCCCGGGCCTGGGAACGCTGATGATGACCGCGATCACAAACCGCGACTATCCCGTCATTCAGGGCTGCGTCATCGTGCTGGCCGCTTTGATCTGCGTCATCAACCTGGTGGTGGATCTGGCTTACGGTTTTGTTGACCCCCGCATCATGAGCCAGATGACCGCCGGCAAAAAGCGCCGGCAAAAGAAAGCCGCGGCACCCGGAAAGGAGGCTGTCTGACATGAGCAAAAAGAAACCGCCCGTCCCCATGACGGAAGAAGCCAGTCTTGAGGCTCTGCGCAAGCGCAGCCGCTTCAAGGATACCTGGCGCCGCCTGCGCCGCAACTGGCTTGCAATGTTCGGCCTTTTGCTGGTTTTGGTGCTTGTTTTTGCCGCGGTCTTTGCCGAGCAGATCGCTCCCTATGACCCGGCCAAGCAGGATCTTCTCCACACCATGGAGATGCCCAGCAGGGAACATCTTCTGGGAACCGATGACTTCGGCCGCGATATCCTCAGCCGCATCATCTACGGCGGACGCATTTCCCTTCTGGTCGCCATCATGGCCATCGCCTTCTCTCTCGTTGTAGGCGGCATTCTGGGCGTCAGCGCTGGCTATTTCGGCGGTGTGTATGACGGCACCATCATGCGCATCATGGACGTTCTTATGGCGATTCCGGGCTTCCTTCTGGCCGTGTGCGTCTCGTCGGCGCTGGGCACCGGTGTGCAGAACACCGCCATCGCCATCGGCGTCGGTTGCGTACCGGGCTATGCCCGTCTGATGCGGGCCCAGGTTTTATCCATCCGGGATCAGGAGTATGTAGAGGCCGCCCGTATCACCGGTTCTTCCGACTTCCGCATCATGCTCAAGCACATCGTGCCCAACATCCTCTCCCCCATCATTGTGGAATCCACCCTGCGCATCGGCGCCTGCATTTTGATGATCTCCAGCCTCAGCTTCATCGGTCTCGGTGTGCAGCCCCCCGACGCGGAATGGGGCAGCATGGTAGCCGCCGGCCGCCAGTACATCCGCTCCTTCTGGCCCATCGTCACCTTTCCCGGCCTTGCCATCATGGTGACGCTCTTCGGCTTCAACCTCTTCGGCGACGGCCTGCGCGACGCGCTGGATCCCCGCCTGAAACGCTAAGGAGGTCAGACCATGAACCTTTTGGAAATCAAAGACCTGACCATACATTATCTGACCGAGGACGGCGAGGTTTGTGCCGTTAACAACATCGACCTCGCTTTGGAAAAGGGCGACACCCTGGGCCTTGTGGGTGAGACCGGCGCCGGAAAAACCACCACTGCTCTCGGCATCATGGGCCTGGTGCCCAATCCCCCCGGCAAGGTTCTCAGCGGCGAGATCCTCTATAACGGCGAGGATCTTCTGAAAAAGTCCCGCAGCGACATGCAGAAGATCCGCGGCGGTAAAATCTCCATGATCTTCCAGGATCCCATGACCGCGCTGAACCCAGTTCTCCCTGTGGATCGCCAGATCGCCGAGGTCATCCAGCTTCATTCGAAATGCGGCAAGGTGGAATCCATCCACCGGGCGCTGCAGATGCTGGAAATGGTGGGCATCCCCGCCGAGCGCGGCAAGGACTTCCCCCATCAGTTCTCCGGTGGCATGAAGCAGCGTGTGGTCATTGCCATCGCTCTGGCTTGTACCCCCGAGCTTCTCATTGCGGACGAACCCACCACCGCCCTGGATGTGACCATCCAGGCCCAGGTGCTGGACATGATGAAGGATCTGAAAGAAAGGTCCGGTACCACCATGATCATGATCACCCACGACCTGGGCGTTGTGGCAGAGACCTGCAACAAGGTAGCCATCATGTACGCCGGCGAGATCGTGGAATTCGGCACCCTCCGGGATATTTTCAAGAACACCGCTCATTCCTATACCCGCGGCCTGTTCAACTCCATCCCCACTCTCACAGGCACGGAAAAGCGACTGAAACCCATTTCCGGCCTTATGCCCGATCCCTCTCTGCTGCCTCCGGGCTGCAAGTTCCATCCCCGCTGCCCCAACTGCACGGGAAAATGCATCGACGCGGAGCCGGCTATGCAGGAGATTTCCCCGGGCCACTTCGTCCGCTGCCATTTTGCTGGAAAGGAGGCGGAATAACATGGCTGAATTGCTGCGCGTAGAAAATCTGAAAAAGTATTTCCGCACTCCCGGCGGCATGCTCCATGCGGTGGACGGCGTCAGCTTTTCCATAGAGGCCGGCAAGACTCTCGGCGTTGTGGGTGAATCCGGCTGCGGAAAGTCCACCCTGGGCCGCACGGTGCTGGGCCTCCAGCCCGCCACGGACGGCAAGATTTATTTCGAAGAAAACGACATCACCGGCGTCAAAAAGCGTCAGCTCCGGCAGCTCCACCGCCAGATGCAGCTTATCTTCCAGGACCCCTTCTCCTCCCTGAACCCCCGCCTGTGCGTTTCCGACCTGATTGCGGAGCCGCTGAAGGTATATCACCTCTGCCGCACCAAGCGGGAGCTGCAGGACCGGGTATTCCAGCTGATGGATACGGTAGGTCTTGCCAAGCGGCTGGCCTTCTCCTATCCCCACGAGCTGGACGGCGGCCGTCGGCAGCGCATCGGCATCGCCCGGGCCCTGGCTTTGGAACCCAAATTCATCGTCTGCGACGAGCCCGTCTCCGCGCTGGATGTTTCCATTCAGGCGCAGGTTCTGAATCTTCTGCAGGATCTGCAGGAGGAGCACGACCTCACCTATATGTTCATCACCCACGATCTTTCCGTGGTGCGCCATATCTCCGATGAAATCATGGTCATGTATCTGGGCACCGTTGTGGAGAGATGCGCCGCGAAGGAGCTTTTCCTCCGTCCCCTGCACCCCTATACCAAGGGACTTCTCTCCGCCATTCCCAATGTGGACATCGATGCCCCCCGCAAGCGCATCATCATGCAGGGCGAGCTGTCCAGCCCAATTGAGCCCGCCCCCGGCTGCCGCTTCGCCAACCGTTGCCCCTATGCCACGGAGCTCTGCACCAGCCAGACCCCCGTTCTCCGGGAGGCCGAGCCGGGCCACTTCATCGCCTGTCACCACCATGAATCCATAAACCAACAGGAGGCTTAACGAATGAAGAAAAGACGCGCCCTCATCATGTACGCCACCATGACGAAAAACACCGAAAAGGTGGCCAACTGGTTCAAGGAGACCTTTGAATACTACAACTGGGACGTTACTTATATCCGCATCAAAAACAACATGGACTGGTCCCCCTGGGCCGGAAAGACTTATTTCGACGATTACGATGTTGTCTGCCTTGGCAGCCCCATTGTGGGCGGCGGCCCTCTGCAGGCCATTTTGAAGGCCTTCAGCTTCGGCGGCGGCGGCGATCTGGAAAAGAGCGTACAGCAGAAGCTGGACTCCAAAGAGAAGGACGCCTCCATGCCCGCGGCGGCCCCCGGCGGCACTTTCCGCAAAGAGCGCGCCGCCTATCCCGGCATCTACAACAAAAACTGCTCCCGCCCCTACGGCATCGTGTTCTCCACCTACGGCGGTGGATTCTACGGCGCCCGGGAATGCCTCGGCACCCTCGGCATGCTGGAGATCTATCTGGGCAACTACGATGTGGACATCGTAGGCAAGTTTGCCTGCGGCGGCAAGGAGACCGGCCCTGCCGGCTATGACCCCGGCGTGAAGCCCAAGGCCGATTTCGTCCCCGGACCCCGGGGCAAAGACATGCCCGAGGCGGATGTCTGCGACGCCGTCATCTACACCACCGCCGACGGCAAGGAAATGCCCGGCTCCTATTTCTTCCACTACAACTGCAACGCCAAGCCAGGGCCCCGGGAGGAGGCCAAAGCCCGCGCCTTCATCGCCGATATTGTGGAGGATTATTTCATGACCTACGATGGGGAACCCTTCCCTCCCTTCTCCCAGGTCATTTCCATCAGCTGAAAGGAGTTTTTACATGGAAAAGTATCAGACCTTTACCCCCGGCGAGTATTTTGACTGGGAACAGCCCATGGTCAAAGACCGCATCGAGGAATATGATGCATACCAGAAAAAGCCCGGCGGCGAGCTTTTTGACACCATGGTGCTGACCGAGGAGGACATCATACGCCACAACAAGATGTGCAACATGTATGACCCCCTGTACATCGACACGGAATACGCCCGGGCCCACGGCCACCCCGGCTGCCCCGCCCTTCCCGGTCTGTTCTGCATGCCGGGCCACCCCATGTCCCCCATCCAGAACTTTCCCCACAACATGGGCGACCGCTTCTTCTATACCGCCATTGGCGGCGATCTTCGCTACGCCCGCCCCATCTACGCCGGCGATAAGGTTCTCAATTACGCCGCCAAGGGCAAGTTCTGGGAGGCCACGGAAGAGGGCGGAAACATCCGCAAATGGCGCATCCGCTCCAGCTGCCAGTGCACCGATGAATCCGGCGCGCCGGTGGGCAGCGGCGACTACGACATGATCGACAGCTACACCAAGATCATCGACGGTTCCCCCATCCCCTCCCAGTCCGAGCAGCTGGCGGAATGGACGGAGTATTATCCCAAAGCCCACTACACCACGGATGAGGATTACGCCCACATCCGGGAGCTGTGGAGCAAGGAAGTCATGCGGGGCGATGAAAAGCTCTACTGGGAAGATGTTCCCGTAGGTGTGGAGATCCCCGGCACCTGCTCCGACGGCCCTCTGACCTATATGCACATTGTCTGCATGCACCCGGCCCCCATGGAGTTCCTCTTCACCCGGGAGGAACTGAGCGATCCCAACTACACTGCGGACCTCTACCGCGACCAGTACGGCCAGTATCTGGACCAGACCGCCCTCCATTACGGCAGCCGGAACATTCCCGGCAGCCGGGCGGTGTTCTATAACCACACCTTGGCCTATTTGCTCATGCGCGTGGTGACGAACTACATCGGCAACTACGGCCGTATCTCCCGTCTGCAGTGGGAGCTTTTCCCCTTCTCCCGGGAGCTTCAGACAAACGATGTTGGCGCCGCCACCCTGGCAAAAGTTCCCCACATGAAGGGCAAGCGTTCCCTGCGCCACGGCGGCGAGGGCGACACCTGCATCGGCCACGGCTACATTACCGGCAAGCGCATCGACGAAAACGGCAATCACATAGTAGAATTTGCTGTCTGGGGCGAGACGCTGGACGGCGACATCATCCAGGTCTGTGAGATGGAAGCAGTACTTCCCTCCCGCAGCGAATAAAGGAGTTTTAACATGGCTAAGAGAAAAGCACTTGTTATCTACGGCAGCATCACCGGCAACACCCGCATGATCGCCGAGGCCTTCGGCGAGATCTGCACCGAGTACGGCTTTGAGACCGATCTTGTAAAGATCGACCCCCGTCGGGACTGGGAAAAGGACCCCATCTTCACCGAAGATTATGACCTGATCTGCCTGGGCAGCCCCATTATCGCGGGGCTCCCCTATCGCGAGGTAAGCATGCTTATGGGCCTCCAGGGCAGAAAGCAGCTGTACCGCAACCGCGAGGTCTATAACAAGCTCATGGATATGAAGGCCAAGGGCATCCCCTTTGCCCCCGGCGCCTTTGAAGATCCCACCGAGGACCCCGATGCCCATCCCCATCCCATGGCCCATAGACTCACTGGTATTCCAGGCCTTGTGACCCCCGCCACCGGCACCGGCTATCCCGGCGCAAAGGGCGAGCGGAAAAAGACCATCTATGGCGTGGTCTTCTGCACCTATGGCGGCAGCGGCGTCGGCCCCGAGGAGTGCTATGGCACCCTGGACGTTCTGGTGGAGTTTCTGCGCGTCAACGGCGCCCGCACCGTGGGCAAGTATGCCTGCCCTGGCAAGGAGCTGCGCCACGAGTCCGTGGATAAGCTGGCCGGCAAGCTTAAGATGAATATTGACGATTCCCAGGCTCTCATGCAGCGCTACAAGGATAACCCCGATAGCGAGGAGTTCAAGACCATGGAACCCGAAAAATTGAGGGTCCTGGCAGACGCTGCTGCCATCAAGGACGAGGATAGCTTCGGCGAGGGCAATGCCATGATGGTGAACAACGATCCCTTGGGCTGCGGCAAGCCCGGCAGCGTCTTCTGGCATTATGATTTTCAGAACCGCCCCAGCCAGCGCGACGTCACCAAGGCCAAGATCTTCATGGCCGAGGTCATCGAGGACCACTTCCTTACCATGACCGGCGACCCGCGCCCCCCCTATTCCATGTACACCTCCATCTGCTAAGAGCATAGCGGTACAAAAGGACAGATTCAAATTGGAATCTGTCCTTTTCCTTACGTAATGCTCGCTATTTAGACGCTTCCGTCAGAAAGAATTGCTATCACCTCATAATTTTTTCTATTTTTTAACTTTGCAACATATGAAGTGTATGTTTTCTAAACAAAAGGAGCCTGCATCGAACATGTGGATGCAAGCTCCTTTTGTTTATTTATTTAGTCTTTGGCTGATACAACTTCTTCGAATCCTTATACAGAGGCCTCGCCGGAAGCAGAGCTCATGCCCATGTCAGTATTGGCAACCAGCTCGGCACGGTCAGCAGGAACGATACCGGCGGCGGTATCGG
>CAZQFN010000053.1:0-10046 GCA_964592685.1 uncultured Oscillospiraceae bacterium
GGTTTTCTGGGAAAACAGATGGAAAGCTGAAAAGGCCCCGCAATGTCCTGAAATGGCATTGCGGGGCGCTTTGCGTTTATATATCGCTTTTTACGATCATGGGAATGGAGTGGGTAAGGTTTTCGCACAGGACCTCGGTATGCTTTCCGCCGTCCTCGCCGTCCAGTGTCCAGGATACCGGCTCCCGGAAGGTGAACCGGGCCTTTCGGCAGCGGAGCAGACTGACATAGTCGCTGGAAAAGTTGTTGGCCAGAATGCCGGTGATGATGGGGCCCAGCTGCATGACCGTTTCGGGGGTCTTGATGAGGATGATCTCAAAGAGGCCGTCGCTGAGGGAGACGCCCAGAGAATCCTTCAGCCGGATGATGCCGGCCACGGAGCGGGAGTTTGTCACGGCGCAGAAAATGTAATCCCCTTCCACGATGCCGCCGTCGTATTCCAGGCGCATCCAGCGGTGGGTCAGTTTCGGGAGTCGGGTCAGCGCGTCCAGGAAATAGGCCGTCCGCCCAAACATGTTCTTTTGATCCTGGGGCGTTTCATAGCTCACCTCGGTGAAAGCGCCGAAGGCGGCTACATAGGTGAAATAATTTCCGTTGCAGCTTCCGATGTCGATGGGGAGCACACGTCCGCAGGCGGCGGTATAGGCGGCCTGGACCGGGTCACGGCTCAGACCGTAGTTGGAGGCGCTGTCGTTTGTGGTGCCCATGGGAATGTAGCCCAGCGCAGGTCTGTCCTCTCGGGAGATCTGCATGACGCCGTTGACGGTCTCGCACAGCGTTCCGTCGCCGCCCATGCAGACCAGCCGGTTATATTCCCGGCCGCTCTCGGCGGCAATGCGGGTCGCATCGCCCCGGGCATTGGTGAAAACCAGTGTGGTGCGATAGCCGGCCTTGTGGAATGTGTGAAGAACGTCGCCGAAGCCATTCCGGAAAGCCCCTTTGCCGGCGTTTGGATTTACGATAAAAAGCAGTTTTTTCATGATATATCACCAGGCTTATTGTACAGTAGCTGGGTGGAAAAATCAAGAAAGGCAGGTCGAGCGGTTGTGAATAGATTGTTAATGGAAGTGGTGAATGTGATGGAACAGCTCGAAATGGTGATGCTTGGGTTCTCCCGGAGGCGTAGGCGTGTGCTGGCCCACGATCAGGCCGATGATGCAGCACACGACGGAAGCTGACAGACCGGCAAACAGAGAGTCGATGCCGCCGGGGAGAGGCAGAACCGTTCCGCAGAGAAGCACGAAAGCGGGGCCGGCGATGATGGCGGCCAGGGCCCAGCGCTGGTTCACCCGGCCGGGAAGCCACAGCGCGCAGCACAGAGGCGCGAACACGACGGCGCCCCGCAGACCCATGCTCATAAAGGCGAAGCTGAGGATGGAGTCGCCCAGTTTTCCGGTGGACAAAACACAGCCAAGGGCCAGGATGATGAGGATGATGACATGGTTGAGGCGGGCTGTCCGCTTGTAATTGTTGGTATAGCGGTCGGTGAAATGGAAAATGATATCCCGTCGGAGAATGGTGGAGATGCCCATGGCAAGACCGGCACCGGTACCCACCACGGCGATGAACAGCGCGCCCAGCACAATACCACCGGCAATACCGGGCATGTATTCCAGCACAAAAGAGGTCAGAGCCGTTTTGGCGGCAATGTTGGGGAAATTGGCCCGCATGTAGAGGCCAACCAGAATACCGCCGGCGCCGATGGGCGGGATGAGAATGGCTCCGGCCAGCGCGCCGGTGCGGGCAGCCCGGTCGGATTTCCCGCTCATGACGGCCATGGCATAGGTTTGCGTGGTGAGAACGCCCAGGATCAGGGACAGGCAGGCGCCGGTGTCTGTGCCTGCGCCGCGGGCAAACAGACTCATAAGGTTCACGTCGGTTTCGATGCCCTTGACCTGGGTCAGGAAGCCGCCAACACCGCCGGTCAGCATGAGGACCATGACGCCGCAGGCGATCATGGAGACAT
Source organism: uncultured Oscillospiraceae bacterium (assembly GCA_964592685.1). GTDB lineage: Bacteria > Bacillota > Clostridia > Oscillospirales > Oscillospiraceae > CAJOIG01. The sequence continues at coordinate 1,966 of CAZQFN010000053.1, forward strand.
ACAGCAGGATCAGTTTGAAAATACCGACTTTGCCCGCGCCCTGGGTGCCGCCCAGGATCACATAGAGCGCCATGAAAGCGGCGGTGATGATCAGCTCCGGAACGATACCGAGGTTGGGCGCGATGACAGCGATGACAGCTGTGCCGGCCAGCAGCTGGGAGATGACGTTTATGAAAGTACCCACGCAGTTGAGGGCGGAAGCCGCCAGGTTGGTCGCCTCGCCGAATTCCTTGCCGATGATGCCGGTGAGGGTCATGCAGTTGGAGCGGCGCAGGGGCTTGGCATAGAAAAGGCCCAGAACCAGACAGGCCAGACCGCCGCCCAGCGTGAACCACCAGGCGGAAAGGCCGTAGTTAAAAGCCAGCTGGGCCGTGCCCACGGTGGAGGAGCCGCCGACCAGTGTTCCGATGATGATACCGGCGATAACGGGGGAGCTGTTCACATTGGCGAAGGTCTGGGGTTTTGTGCCGGCATAAAAAGCGACGCCGGCAATTCCCAGTACGCTGATGAGAAGACCTATGAGCTGCGGGGTTGAAAGTATCATGATTGAAGATCCATCCAGATTCTGAAATTTGGCATGCCAGAAGGCATAAAAAGAAAAGCCGACGGAACACGAAAGGGATCCTTCCGTGTTTCCGCCGGCTCCTGTACAAAGTGAAAGAGGCTGTTATCAGCCCGGCTCTGCAAGGACGGTGCAGTATTTAAAATCAATTGACGCTGTTCTTCAGATCCGCATAATGCTGGCAGACCTCTCGGATAGCGGTGAGAAGCGCTTTTTTCAGATGCCCGTAATACCGAAGATTTATGGCCTCCAGCAGGGCGTCCGGACCACGATGGAGGTCATAGCCTTTCATCATGGTGGATACAAAGCGCTTTCCCAGATCGGTGGCCATAGTGCAATCCGCCTCCAGCACGATGCCGGACTCAAAGTCAACGTTGACGACCACCACAAGCTGGTCATACATCTTTTGAGCGGCGGTGTTGGAAGGAAGCTTGGCATACCCGGATAAGAGAATGTTTCCAGTCAATTTATTCATGGTTTCTTAGAGATGCCCCCTGATTCTACACCAGGCCCCTGCACAATGTCAAGGGCCTGGTGAGTGGTTTTTCGATTATTATTTTTATGTCAAAAGCCGGATGTTTCCGGAGAATTTACGTATTAAGTTCGCTCTTCGGCCAGATCTTGGAAAAGATGATCAGCGTGACACAGGCCAGCACTACGCCCAGATATGTCTCGGACACGGCGAAGGAGCCGATGACCAGCGGATAGGAGCCGGTGACGATTTTTACAGCGACCCAGACCAGACAGCAAACGAAGGTGACCAGCATGGAGACGCAGGCGCCTTTGCCGGAGGTGTGCTTCCAATACATGCCGAACAGCAGAACGATAAACAGCACGCCCCGGAGGGTATATGCTGCATAGACCAGATCCAGAACGGCGGAAGCGTTCACCAGGGCGATGGCGGCCAGACAGCAGATGACACCGGACAGAGCCGTGGTGACGCGGCTCATGCGCACGATCTCCTTGTCTGTGGCATCGGGTTTTATGCGGCGCTGATACAGGTCCTTGGTGAACATGGTGGCGGAGGCCAGAATGATGGGGGAAATGGTAGACAGGATCGCGGCCAGAATGGAGGCGAGAATGATGCCGCTGACCACGGGGGAGCCGTTCATGATGAGGGTGGTGAAAGCCAGCTTGGGGTCTATTACATTGACGCCGTTGAGATCCAGAAGCAGACCCTGCTCGGAGATAACACGGGAGGCCATGCCCAGCAGGCAGGTGAACAGACCAAAGGGAGCCACCACGAATGCGGAGATCAGGCAGGCTTTTTTGGCGGTTTTGGGGTCTTTGGCCGCCAAAACCGGCTGAATACTGGCCTGGGCGGCACCGGCGGAGAGAACAGAGGCCAGAATCCAACTGGAGACCTTGTCTATACCCACGCCGAACATGGAGAAATGGTTGGTGCCATTGGCGGCGTCGATCTCCATCAGGGATTCGGTCATGCCGCTCCAGCCCCCGGCCCGACGGACAGCCAGGAACACGGCCAGGATCATGCCGCCGTACATAATGATCAGATGCATTTTGTTGGTGGCGGATACGGAGTCCATACCGCCGGACATGGTATAGACGATAAAGATGACCGCAAAGATACAGCAGGAAAGGGAAAAATCGATGCCCAGAAGGCTCTGGCCCAGCTTACCGGCGGATATCATCTGACTCAGGCCCACCGCCAGCATGACAAAGATAAGAAGGCAGCTGGATACGGTGCGGGCATTGATGCCCAATAGTTTTTCGATTATACCCGGAATGGTGACGCTGTCATAGCGGCGATAACGTTCCGCGAAGAAAAGCGCCATCATCAGCATACCGATGCCGTTGGCGATGGTGTACCACCAACCGGAGATGCCGGAGGTGAATCCGTATTCCGCGCAGCCGGTGGTGGCGGTGCCGCCCAGCCACTGGCCGCAGGCCACGCACACGATGGCCAGAACGCCCATGCTTGATCCCATGAAGCTCGCAGAAGACTTCGTTTTGCGGGAGGCCAGCACGCCGATCAGAAGGGTGATGACAAAGTATGCGATAATAATGATAAGCTGCCAGTTCATAATATTCTCCGTCCTTGTCGTGTGTGATATATTCCGTTGAGAGGATATATACGGTCATAGCATGGGCGGGGGCAAAAAAGAGAAGCTTGGAATTGTTCCAAGCTTCTCGATTCGGTTGCTTATTCGACCATGCAGCCGACGGTCTCGGGGATGATGAGCTTCGCGCCGGTCTTGGCCTGAACGTCCTCCACGGTTACGCCGGGAGCGGTCTCCAGAAGCTTGGCACCTTCGGGAGTGATCTCGATGACGGCCAGCTCGGAAACGACATAGTTGATGCAGTGATAGCCGGTGAGGGGCATCGCGGTCTTCTCCACGATCTTGGGGTTGCCGGCCTTGTCGGTGTGGGTGGTCATGACGATGGTGATCTTGGAGCCGGTCACCAGGTCCATGGCGCCGCCCATGCCGGCAGCAGTCTTGCCGGGGATCATCCAGTTAGCCAGGTTGCCTTCCGCGTCCACCTCGTAGGCACCCAGGACGGTAGCGTCCACATGACCGCCGCGGATGTAGCCGAAGGAACGGAAGCTGTCAAAGCAGGAGCCGCCCACGCGGAGCATGGAAGGCTTGCCGCCGGCGTCGACCACGTTGGGGTCGGCGATTTCGCCTTCCTTGGGAGCGCCGGTCAGACCGACGACACCGTTCTCGGAGTCGACCCAAACGTCAACGCCTTCGGGAAGGTAGTTGAGGCACATGGTGGGCATGCCGATGCCCAGGTTCACAACGTCGCCGTCCTGGAAGAAGCGGGCGGTACGATAAGCGATAAGATTTTTTCCGGTCAGTTCCATTGCAGTACCCTCCTTAAGCCTCGGTCAGGGTGCGGCCCTGCACAACGGCATCGACCACAAAGCCCGGGGTCATGATCTCGTCGGGATCGATCTCGCCGACTTCCACGATCTGCTCGGCCTCGACGATGACATGGTCAGCGGCGGTGGCGAAGACTTCGTTGAAGTTGCGGGAGGTGCGACGGTAGACGACGTTGCCCATCTTGTCAGCCTTCCAGGCGTGCACAAAGCACACATCGCCGTGGAGGGGCAGCTCAAGGATGAAGCGCTTCTTGGAAGGATCGGGGACGATCTCGCCCTCGAGGAACACGAACTTGCCGGTCTCCTCGTCCCATTCCACGACCTGCTTGCCGTCCATCATGGGGGTGTACATGCCGGTGGGGGTCAGGACACCGCCGATGCCGGCGCCGCCGGCGCGGACCTTCTCGCAGAGAGAGCCCTGGGGAACGAAAGTCAGGTTGATTTCACCATCGACGACCTTCTGAACGGTCTCGGAGTTGTTGCCGATGTGGGAAGCGGTGATCTTCTTGATGATGTTGGCGCGGACAAGCTTGCCGATGCCGCGGCCGGGAACGCTGGTGTTGTTGGAGATAACGCTCAGGTCCTTGATGCCGGCGTCGATGAGGCCCTCGATCAGGACTTCGGGAACACCGACGTTAACGAAACCGGGCAGGAGGATGGTCATGCCGTCGAAGCAATACTTTTTGACTGCCTCTTCCACGGACATAACTTTAGAAATAGCCATGGGAATCATTCCTTTCTAATAATTGAATTAACTCCTTTATTATATAGGGAGAATGCAGGATTGTCAAACGGGGTCGTCCATAAATTTCTGAGCCAGGCGGAAAACTTCAAAGAGTTGTTTGTCCCGCTTGGCCTTGAGGGCGTCGATGTCCTGGCCCTCATAATCATAGAAGCCCTTGCCGCTCTTGATGCCCAGCTCGCCGTCCTCCACCATCTTGGCCAGAGTGGCGGGCATGTCATCGCCGTTTTCGGGCATGGTGTAGCTGCGGTTGCGGTAGTTGTTGGCAGTCATATCCACGCCGCCGAAGTCCACGCGCTTCAGAAGACCAAGCACCACGGCGCGGGGGATAAAGCTGGCCTTGGCAGCCAGGTCGATGGCCTCGGCGTCGCAGTAGCCGTTGTCCAGAAGATAGAAAACCTCCCTGTTCAGGCACTGCTGCAGACGGTTCACGATGTAGCCGCGGATGAACTTCTTCATATATACGGCGGTCTTGCCGCACTTTTTCAGAAGCTCCATGACGATATCGGCAGCTTCCTGGGGGGCCTGCTCGCTCTTGACAACCTCCACCAGAGGAATGAGCTGGGGAGGAGCATACCAGTGGGCGATGCACATCTGGGGCAGGAGCTTTTCGGGCACGATCTCAAAAATGTTCAACGCGGAGGTGTTGGAGACGATGATGGCCTCGGGATCCACGATCTCGGCCAGCTGGGCATAAAGCTCCGTCTTTGCGTCCTTGTTCTCCACGATGGTCTCCTGGATATAGTCGGCGCCGGCCACGGTCTCCTCCACGGTGGAGGCGAAGCCGATGCGATTATAGACCGCGTCCTGGTCCTCGGGGGCGATAAGGCCCTCTTCCACGAAAGTGGCGATGGAGCTCTTCAGAGCGGTTTTTGCCTTTTCCTTGGTCTCCTCGCGGCGGGTCCACATGGTGACCTCATAGCCGCCCATGGCGTAGATCTGAGCAATGCCGGGGCCCATGGTGCCGGCGCCCAGCACGGCGATCTTTTTGATATCTGCAAGTGTTTTCATGGGAATTATCTCCTATAAACAGGGCCGGTCTGAAACCGGCCCTTAAATTATGTCGTTATGTGATTAGAAGGAACCCTCTTCCCAGGCGACCAGACGGACGAAGCCGCCGTCGGCCATCTCGCAGCGGAAGGGGAAGGCAGCGATGATCATGCGCTTGCCGGTGCATTCGTCGATGTCGCCGCCGGCGTTCTCGACGGTGCAGACACCGTGCTGCATGTACAGGCGGTGGCAGGGCTCATAGTCGGGGTGGGTGACGGTGGGATCCAGACCGGTGGCCTTGCGGTAGGCCTTGTCCAGCCAGGGCATCTGCTCGCTCAGAGGATCGTGCCACAGGGGAGCGTCGGTAGCGCCCCAGGTGCCGGAAATGCCCTTGATGTGCTTTTCGAAGAGCAGCCAGTTGGCCAGGGTGGGACCCATGCCGGGATAGTAGTTGTAGTACTTGTCGTTGTTCTGACGCCAGTAGTGATGGAAGCCGGTGTTGATGATGACCCAATCGTTCTCGCGGATCTCAAGACCGTCCTTCGCGGCGGCAGCTTCCACTTCCTCGGGAGTGATCTCGTGCCAGATGTTGCCCATCTTGGCGGGATCGCCGCCGGCGGCGTTCCACTTCTCTTCGAACTCGTCCTTCAGATAGCGCATGTCGATGATGACGCCGGTGCCGATGCAGCGCTCCAGCTTGATCTCATCCAGGGAGTAGCCGTTGCGCTCGCGGTCGACCTCTTCCTCATGCAGGACGTGGTTGGGAGCGTCCATGTGGGTGCCGGCGTGCAGGGTGCCGGTGTAGGTCATGGTGCGCTTGTGGAAGCGGCCCAGATACTGGCCACGGGGGAACTGCAGATCCTGACGGGCGCCGGGGAAGGGCCAGAGAGGAGTGTCAACACCCCAGGGGTTGGACAGATCGTAGATCTTGGTCATCTTGGAGTCGTCCAGATAGAACTTGCTCTTGTCGAGGGGCATGTATGCCATAATTGTAAATCCTCCAGTGAAGTTTGATTTCTATGATTAAATATTAAACCTTGGAACAATTCAAATGTCAAGTTATACTTGGAATTATTGAGAGAACAAGGTATAATTATAGGGACACATGAACGGAGGAGGGAGCAAAATGCGCTATAAAATCGGAGATGTGGCCCGTATTCTGGGCATCTCGGCAGACCTTCTGCGCTATTACGAAAAAAAAGGCGTGGTGACCCCCTACAAGGACGCTCATAACGATTACCGCTATTACGATTCCTGGGATATCAATTTTCTGATGGACTGCCTGTGGTTCAAAAACTTCGGATTTTCCATCGAACAGATCGCGGATATGGTCCGGATCCCCTCGGAGACAGATCTTCAGGATATTTTTATGTATAAGGAAGATGAGCTGCGCTCCACCATCGCCCGTTGCCAGCTGCTTCTGCGCCGGAGCGAGGAATACCGCGAGCAGCTGGGTCGGGTCCGGGAGTGCCTGGGGGCCTGCCGGATCCAGGACAGCCCGGAGGTTGTGCGCTTTATAAACCGGGTGGGAAACGAATATCCCACCGGCGAGGGTCTGGAGCAATTTGCCCGCCAGTGGCTCCGGGCCATGCCCTTCAGCCACCGCTATTTCGAGATATCGCTGGATGGGCTCATGGGCGGGGATGAGATGGATTTCCGCTGGGGCTTTTCCCTGGAGCCGGATTATGTCCGGGAGCTGGATTTTCCGGTGGAGCCGCCTGTGGAAGCGGTTCCCTCCGTCCGGGCGATACACACCTGTTTCCGCAGCCGGGGAAAGAACAATTTCTCCGCGCGCCATCTGGACTATGTTCTGGACTGGGCCGAAGAACAGGGGCTTGCGGTGGTGGGACCCGCTCAGGGCACGCTGGTGGCCTCCCTGCTGGAGGACGATGAGCTGTGCGGTTATTTTGAATGTTGGGTGCCGGTAGCGGACCGGTGACAGGAGGAGCCATGAGAGAGCTGACAGAGAGAGAAGAACAGGAAATGATCGAAAAGGCCCAGGCGGGCGACCCGGAGGCCAATTATCAGATGTCCTTCTGGGCGCTGGAGCAGGCGGCGGCGGAGCCGGAGGAAGACCGGTGGAACCGTCTGGCGGCCAAGTGCCTGGTGAGAGCGGCGGAAGCCGGCTATCCTCCGGCGCAGGAGCGCATGACGCGGCTTCTGAAGGAGATGGAGGAGCGGGAAAAGGCGCGGCCGGCCGCCCGAACGGAAACAGAGCCGGCGCGGGAAAACACAAAACGGTTTGATCCCGTCACCGAGGCACCGGCGGAAAGTGCTCCGGCCGGCGGAAAGGTTGCCGTGCTGGCGGCCGGAGCCGCGGCCAAGGGAAAGGAGCTGCTGGGAAAAGCGGCCGGGATCTTTTCCAAAAGCGGCGAAAGCGCCGGGGGACATGCTGCTGCCGAAGAGGTGGACACGCTCAAATGGAAGAAAATGCAGATCGCCTGCACCATTGCCTGCGTTGTGCTGGCCTTTCTCATTGCTCTGATGATCTTCAGCGGCCGGGAGGAGCGGGCCGGACGGAAGGAGCAGGCTCAGGTGCCTGCGGCGGCCACGGCGGAGCCCCAGATGGCCACGCCCTCTCCCTCTCCGGAACCCTATCCCACGGAGGAGATCCGCGCCGGCATCGAGGGCGCGCTTCTGGATATTTTCCCTGCGGAGGAGGACTATGTCAGTGAACCCACCACGGCGGTGATCGATTCCGGCGTGGGACTGCGCCTTCGCATGGGCCCGGCCACCAGCTACGATCAGGTGGTGATGATGGACAACGGAGCGGAGATCCCGGTCTATGCCATTCGGGATGACTGGGCTTTCGTGGTCTATAACGACGAGAGCTACGGCTGGTGCAGCATCGATTATCTGGATATCGAATAAAAAAGGGCGGGCCGCTTTCTGCGGTCCGCCAAACGATAGGGTTGTGGGATAAAGATATGAGCCGGGCCCTC
>CAZQFN010000054.1:0-9546 GCA_964592685.1 uncultured Oscillospiraceae bacterium
CCCATGGAGAGAGTAATACTACATTCGGATATCAACAGCTGCTTTGTGAGCGTGGAGCTCATCACCCGCCCGGAGCTTCGGGGTCTCCCGGTGGCTGTAGGCGGCAGCGAAGCGGAGCGCCACGGCATCATTCTCGCCAAAAGCGAGGAGGCAAAGGCCTGCGGCGTCAAGACCGGCATGACCCTCTGGCAGGCCCGCCGGCTGTGCCCGGAGCTTGTGATCCTGCCTCCCCATTACGACCGCTATCAGGAGATCGCAGAGCTGGCCCACGAGCTTTACGGCCAGTTCACCGACCGGCAGGAGCCCTTTGGTCTGGATGAAAGCTGGCTGGACATCACAGGCTGCCACGCCCACAAGGACGGCTATCTGGCCGCAGAGGAGATCCGGCGGCGGATGAAAAAAGAGCTTGGCGTAACGGTGAGCGTAGGCGTGAGCTGGAACAAGCCTTTTGCGAAGCTTGGCTCGGACTATAAAAAGCCGGACGCGGTAACGGTCCTGGACCGGGAGAATTACCGCCGCATTCTCTGGCCGCTCCCGGCCTCGGACCTTCTTTTTGTAGGCCCGGCCACCACCCGGGCGCTGTATTCTCTGGGCATCCGAACCATCGGAGAGCTGGCCCAAAGCGACCCGGAGACACTGCGGCTCCGGCTTGGCAAAAACGGGCTGACCCTGTACCGCTACGCCAACGGCTGGGATGATTCCCCCGTCCGCCGGTGGGCCGACCCGCCCATCGCCCGGAGCATCAGCCACAGTACCACCCCACCCCGGGATCTCACCTGCGAGGCGGATGCCCGGATGTATCTTCTCCGCCTTACGGAGGAGGTGGCCGGCCGGCTTCGGAAAGGCGGTTTTCTGGCCCGACAGGCCTCCGTCTCCATCCGCTATACGGACACGCTCCAGTGGCGAAGCCATCAGGCCCCGCTCCCCCGCCCCACGGACATCACTCGGGAACTTTATGAGACGGGCCTTCGTCTCTTTCGGCAGATGCACGCCTGGCCGCAGCCCCTGCGGGGCATTGGCTTCTGTGTTTCGGACCTGGCCTCTGCCGACATCCCGGAGCAGACCGATCTTTTCACCGACTACGCCCGGCTGGACAGCCTCCGGCGGCTGGACAAAGCCGTTGACTGCATCCGCGCCCGCTTCGGCAGCAGTGCCATCCGTTATCTGGGCTCCGATCCGATCGGCCCCGGCTTCTGTGCATTTGGTTACAAATAGTTGCAAAGAACCGTTTCCTCGGCTATAATAAGCAAAAATCACCCTTCTGAAAGGAGACTTTTATGAAAAAGTACATTTCGCTTTTTCTGGTCGGGCTGATGTTTTTCTCCCTGTGCGCCTGCAAAAAGGCTCCCGCCCAGAGTTCACCCACGCCGGTTCCCACCGCCGTCCCCACAGAGACACCGGAGCCGATCCACACGGTTTCCAACGTTCTTCCCCCCGAGGCTGAGACTGCCTCCGTCATGGCGGCCACCATGCAGAAAGACGAAACCGGAGACATCTGGACAAGTCTCGCCCCGCTGGACGGCTTCCTCTATGTCTATGATCTGCTCCCGGAGGACGCCGGCTATGTATACAGCTTTTTCCTGGCGGACGGCCGGCTCTATGCCGCCCTCAAGGATGACGCCCGGGCCATGGACAGCGCAAGGATCTATGCTATTGATATCGAAAGCGGCGACGCCCGGCTTCTGGCAGAAAACGGCTCCGGCGCCTGCGTCTTCTGTCTGGTCGGCAAGAACACCATCCTCTATCAATGCGAAAGCGGCGGCCTGTGGGCCATCGACATCGCCGCCGGCGAGGCCGCCGAGGCTCTGCCCGACGCGGTGAGTCTCCTTGCCGCCCAGAACGGCTGGTTCTATTACACCAAGACAGACAACGGCCTTTACCGCAACGACAGCACGCTGCTGTCTGAAGAAAAGCTGCTGGACGACTGCCCCTCCTTCTGGTTTGCCACCGGAAAGGACGGTATGTGCAGCCTTGCCTATGCGGACGAGACCACCGCCCTGCTGGAATTCCGCGATCTGTCCGGAGCGCTTCGCTCCCGGCAGCCGCTGACAGATATCCCCAGCGGTCTGTATACAGACGGCACACTGGTCTATGTGCCTCAGCCGGCCGCCGGCTTCATCGCCGTTTACGACATAGCCACCGGCGAGAGCCACAGCACCATCCCACTACCGGAGGAATACGACAACATCCAGCTTCTCTATGCCGACAGCGGCCTGGTCTGTTTCCAGGCGACAAAGGACGGAAGCTTCCCCGTCCTTCGCATGACCGCCGACGGTTCCGGGCCGGAGATTCTGGCCGAAGATTTTACATTCTGACCCACTCCGGGCTATTGCATAAAAGCGGAAGGCGCGTACACACGGTACGCACCTTCCGTTTTTTCATATTCGTATCAATAGGGCATCAGCAGCCAGGAGCCATCCTCCAGATGCTGGGCCATGCCTTCGATGGTACCGTCGCAGACAAGCTCCCCAATGACGCTCTCGCCGGTGACGGTCCAGACGGAACCGGCGTCAATGGTCATGGAATCCGCATGCACGGCACCTCTGTATGTACTCTCGTTTTTCAGCGTCACATGGATCTCGGCATAGTTTCCGGAGGTCTCGTCCTCCGCCGCCTTCACGATATCTCCCACACCCACCAGCGTACCGCCGTCAAAGACGATATTTGTGATGTTTTCGGGAATGTCATAAGCCTGGTCCAGCGTTCTGCCGCCCATAAACGAGCTGCCACCGTCCATCTGTTTGGCATAAAGCAGTATGCCGCTTTCCACGTTTGTCACATCCAACGTGCCGGAAACAGTGATATCCGCAGACTTGCCAAAGGTCCAGAGGCCGTATCCCGGCACAGTCATGGTCACATCGGTGAGATTCAGGGTCGTGACCCGGCCGGGGTTATTGCCCATGGGATGGATATAGACACCAGCGCCATAGGTGACCGTCTCCTCGCCGGAATCCTCACCGCTGCTCTCCCCGCTGGGTTCGCCGCTGCCGGCGGACTCGATGGTGGAGGAATCATATTGGGAGAAGAGATTTGTTCCGATGAGGTTCAGCGTACCGCCGCCGCACATCACCGCGGCATGGTCGTTCAGAGAGCCCACGGTGGAATCCTTGATCCAGAAGTTGCAGTAGCCATCGCAGTAGATACCGCTGCCGCCGGTGGACTCATAGGCCGCCAGAGCAAAGACATTGTCGCAATAGAGGAAGCCGCCGCCGTGATCCGAGGAGATGGCGGAGCTCATCATCCCGCTGGTGACGATATCCACATCCTTCGCCAGTATGATGCCGTCATAACAGACCTGCAGACCGTGATTCGCGGTGACCTCCAAAATGCCGTTTTCCAGCATCACCACACCGCCGTAGGTGGCATAGGCGCCGTCGTTGGCAGCCAGGCAATAGAAATTTTTCAGATCGATGACTGCGTTTTCTCCCTGCGCCCAGACGGCGGAGTTGACGCCGTATTTCATCATGGCATCCTGGCCCCGGTTGGTTCCGTCCGCATAGACGATGCCGGTGGCATAGCTTGTCTGCCGGATGCTCACATTTTCATAGCTCACGGTGGTGTCCGTGGCATAAACGGAAGACCGATTGATCTGGCCGTTGGCAACGGGGTCCGTGACAATGACCGTGTCATAGGCCATGTTTCCGCCGGAATATCCGTGCCCCTGGCGCAGTTCCCCGTATTTATCCGTCCACTCTGTCACGCCGCTCTCCACGGCCACATCGGCTCCGTCCTCCGTCCCGTCATAGACCGAAGCCGTGATAAGCTCTGCCATGTTCACCGGGAAGATGGAGATAAACACATTGTCGTGCCGGATGAGCTCGTCCTTGTTCCCGGCCAGAATGGCCTCCCGGTATTCCGCAAAAGTATAATCGCCGCCGTCAGACCAGCTTGTCCAGCCGCCGGCGGTATCCGCCAGCTGTTCGGTCCACTCCCGCATATCATCGGAGAGATGGACCTCGCTGTTGTACCAGCCGATACAGCCGTTTCCGTATACATTGCCGCGCAGAATCTCCCGGCATGCATCCAGCCCCACAAGCGTGGACTCGCCGGTCAGGTTCCATACCGCCTCATCCTGCATGGACAGAGATATGTTCGTCAGCGTGCCGGTAAGGCTGGCCCCATCCTCCAGCACCAGAAGGACATTCTCCCCCTCATCGGCCGTGAAGTCCCGGGCATATTCCCCCGCCGGGAGAACAATGACCTCATCCATGGGCACAAGAAAGACCGTAACACCGTTCACAACAGCGGTATACTCCCCATGGACACTGGGCGCAAGCTCTGCGGTAACGCCGTCTTCGTCCCGGGTATAGACGACGATGGCATTTTCCTCAAGGCCCGCGAGAATTTCCTCTGTAAGGACCTCCGCATACCAGGTATCCATGCCATAGGTCTCGGATTTATTATCCTTTCCGTTGAGAAGGACAAGGCCCGCATCATCGCCGGCCAAGGCCACGCCGCCAAGGCTCAGACAAAAGCAGACAACCAGAACAAACATGATCGCCTTTTTCATGTGTAACTCCTCCCAAACCCGTATTTCGCCGACCGCCAGATATTTTCAGTATCAGTTTACCATAACACAAAAGATAAACGCAATGTTTTTGTTAAACATTCTTTAATATTTCTCTTCCATGATCTCCCGGTTCCGTTTCAGCCGCTCGTTTCCCGGCTCCAACTCCAGCGCCCGGCTGACGCACTCCAGCGCTTCGCCCGCCCGTCCCCGGTGCCAGAGCGACAGACTCAGAAGATCCCAGGGCCAGGCTCCCCACGCTTCGGCCTCGGTGGTATAGTTCATATCCCGCTCCCGGATAGCCAACGCCTTTCGGCAATAGCGCTCGCATTCTTCCCAGCGCCCCTGATCGTGCATCAGCTGCGCCAGTTCCAGCAGCGGCTCCCGCTGCTCCGGCGCTTCATAGCTTGCCCGAAGAAGCCACAGCTCCGCCGCGCTTTCCTCTCCCAGGGCCCTCACACAGTGGGCCAGATACCGCATGGAGGCCGCCCGCTCCGGCCTCCACACCGCCGTTGGCATGCGCAGATGGGTCTCCAGGGTCTGTATGGCTTTGCGCCACCGGCCCCGAAACATATATTCCCGGCCCAGATAGTGCCGGTTTCGGTCGTTCTCCGGCGACTCCTTCACACTCAGTTCCAGAAGGCGCAGATAGTCTGCCCGGCTTTTGCCCGGGTCCGGGTGATGCTCCAGCCGCAGTCCCGGCACAAAACAGAACACCTTCGGGGCCGCATATGCCAGCACCTCGTGGACCGGGTGTACCCAGCGGCAGATGCCCGGCCGATGGATCTTTTCATAGAAAAACTTCACGCCGTCGCCCCCGTCCCCGCGGAAGCTCCACACATACTCATACCGGGCCGTGGTGCACCCCGGCCGCCAGGCCTCCTCCAGTCTCTTCCGCCAACCGGGGCAGAACACCTCGTCCAGATCCGTGCAGACAAGGATATCCCCGTCCGGGGGCACCAGTTCCATGGACCGATTCCGGGCCGCATCAAACCGCCAGGGGCGGATGTCTTCTCTTGTGACGTTTGCGCCCAGCTCCTCCAGAAGCTCCGCCGTTCCGTCGGTGCTGCCCCCTTCCAACACGTATACTCCATCCGCTTCGGACATGGACGCCATCCAGCGCCGGGCAAACTGCGCCTCATTCCGGGCAATGGCATAAACATATATCTTCATAAAAATTCCCCCTGCGGCATAGTCGGATCATTCTATGCCGCAGGGGGAGATTTTGTCAGTCTTTTACGAACACGCAGACCGCCATCTTCACAAGATATTCCCGGAGCACCGGCCACCGGGCCGGGATCTTCAAAAATGGCCGCAGGGGCTCCTCGCTGTAATATTCAACGCGGAGAGGCGCCGTTTCCCGGATGTTCCGAAAGCGCTTCAGCGTCATTTTGTTGATATAGGAAAAATATTCCCGACCGTCCTCGTCCGTCCCAATGCGGAAAGCAATGCGTTCCGCGCCGTCCGGAACCGTCCCGGCAAGCTTTTTATATGCCCCGATGAGCGTTTCATCCCCAAACAGCACATGGACCCAGGGAATGGAGACAAGGTCCGAAAGATGGGCCCCATAGGGATGACCGTAGGGCGGGAAGTTCACATACAGCCGCCCACTTTTTTTCAGCACCCGGGCGCACTCCGCCAGCACTGCCTCCGGCCGAGCCACATGCTCCATGGCATCGTTCATGACAATGGTATCCACCGACTCCCCTTCCAGCCCGGTGTCCGCGGCATCCCGGCAAAGGAAGGTAAAAACATCCTCACGGCCCAGCTTTACGGCAAGCTCTTCCGCTTCCGCGCGATACCCCTCCACCACATCCATGCCGATCACCCGGGACGCACCCCGGGCGGCGTAATACAGCGTCTTACCCCCGGCGCCGCAGCCGATGTCCAGCACGGTTTTGCCCTGAAACATCTCCTCCATCGTATACTTCCGGAGAAAGAAGGCAATGGTGTCCGCTCCCCGTTCATATTGCCACATGGCATAGCTCTGCACGCCCTCATTCCGAAGATTAAAGGGATGCACAGGTTTTTTGAAGCACTTGTTCAGCGCCAGCAGGATCTTTTCCGTCATAGCTGCAGGACCTCCCCGGTTGCTGGAGTCAGTATATCATTCTCCGCCCGCTTGACATATACCCCCCACGGGTATATAATATACCCACCGGGGGTATATCCCCAAGGAGGAAACAAACATGAATGAATGCTGCTGCCAGAAAACAAAAGAGCGCACCACGGAGGAGACCACAGCCCTCATCCACCGGCTGAACCGCATCGCCGGACAGATCCAGGGCATCAAGGGCATGATCGAGCGGAACGCATACTGCACAGATATTCTGATCCAGTCCTCCGCCGTATCCGCAGCCATCAACGCTTTCAACAAGGAACTGCTCGCCTCGCATATCCGCACCTGCGTGGCCCAGGATATCCGCGACGGGAAAGACGAAACCATTGACGATCTGGTCAACACCCTGCAAAAACTGATGAAATAACGAACGGGAGGTATCCATATGGAACAATACACCGTTACCGGCATGAGCTGCGCCGCCTGCAGCGCCCGGGTGGAAAAGGCTGTCACAGCCGTTCCCGGCGTTACCGCCTGCGCAGTAAGCCTTCTGACCAATTCCATGGGCGTAGAGGGGACCGCCTCCCCCGCTGACATCGTGGCCGCCGTGGAAGCTGTCGGCTACGGCGCGGCTCCCAAGGGGAACCCAACCGCCGCAGCACCCCAAGAGGACGCGCTGACCGACCGGGAAACCCCGGTTTTAAAGCGGCGGCTCATCGCTTCTCTCGGTTTTCTCGCCGTGCTCATGTATGTCTCCATGGGCCACACCATGTGGGGCTGGCCGCTGCCCGCCTTCCTGAGCCAAAACCCCGTGGCCATCGGCATCACCCAGCTTCTGCTGGCCGGGATCGTGATGGTCATCAATCAGAAATTCTTTATAAGCGGCTTCAAGAGTCTGATCCACAACGCGCCCAACATGGACACGCTGGTGGCGCTGGGCTCCTCCGCCTCCTTCCTGTACAGCGTGTACGCCCTTTTCGCCATGAGTGCCGCCCAGCTCGAAGGAGGCGCCGCAGCCGCCCACGAATGGCTTCATGAGTTCTATTTTGAGGGCGCCGCCATGATCCTGTCCCTTATCACCTTGGGAAAACTTCTGGAGGCGCGCTCCAAGGGCAAGACCACCGACGCCCTCAAAAGTCTTATGAAGCTGGCGCCGCAGACCGCTGTGATTCTGAAAGACGGCGCGGAGACGACCGTTCCCATCACGCAGGTTCAGACCGGGGACATTTTTCTTGTCCGCCCCGGCGAGAGCATCCCCGTGGACGGCGTGGTGCTGGAGGGTCCCAGCGCCGTGAATGAATCCGCCCTTACCGGCGAAAGCATCCCCGCGGACAAAACCGAGGGCGACGCCGTCTCTGCCGCCACCGTGAATCAGTCCGGTTTCCTGAAATGCCGGGCCACCCGCGTGGGGGAGGACACGACCCTTTCCCAGATCATCCGCATGGTTTCCGCCGCCGCCGCCACCAAAGCGCCCATCGCCAAAGCCGCAGACAAGGTTTCCGGCGTGTTTGTGCCGGTGGTCATCTCCATCGCCGTTCTGACGCTGATCCTCTGGCTTCTGATGGGCCAGACCGTCGGCTATGCGCTGGCCCGGGCCATTTCCGTGCTGGTCATCAGCTGCCCCTGTGCCCTCGGTCTCGCCACCCCGGTGGCCATTATGGCCGGAAACGGTGTGGGCGCCCGAAACGGCATTCTCTTCAAGACCGCCGCCGCGCTGGAGCAGGCTGGAAAGACCGCCATCGCCGCACTGGACAAAACCGGCACCATCACCACCGGCGATCCCGTGGTCACCGACATCGTCCCCGCCGCCGGGATCGACCCTACGGATCTTCTCGCCGCCGCAGCCGCCGCGGAAAGCCGCAGCGAGCATCCTCTGGCCAAAGCCATTCTGAAGCATGCGCAGGAGCGGGAGCTCCCCCTCCCGGAGATTTCCGATTTCCACGCCGTTCCCGGCAAGGGCCTCACCGCCACACTGGACAAAGACACGCTCACCGGCGGAAATCTTGGTTTCATCCAAACCGTCGTATCTGTTCCCGCCGATCTGGAGCGGGCCGCCGCAAAACTTTCCGAAGAGGGCAAGACCCCCCTGTTTTTCGCCCGGAACAACACCTTCATCGGCATCATCGCCGTGGCGGATGTGATCAAGCCGGATGCCAGAGAGGCCATCGACCAGCTTCACGGCATGGGCATCCGGGTGATCATGCTCACCGGCGACAACGAACGCACCGCCCGGGCGATCGCCGCCCAGGCCGGCGTGGACGAAGTCATCGCCGGGCTTCTCCCGGGAGACAAGTCCGCCGCCGTGGAAAAGCTCCGCGCTCAGGGCGCAGTGGCCATGGTGGGCGACGGCATCAACGACGCTCCCGCCCTTACCGCCGCAGACACCGGCATCGCCATCGGCGCCGGCACAGACGTAGCCATCGACGCGGCGGACGTTGTGCTCATGCACAGCCGCATTTCCGACGTTCCCGCCGCCATCCGGCTCAGCCGGGCCACCCTGCGGAACATCCGTCAGAATCTGTTCTGGGCGTTCTTCTATAACGCCATCGGCATCCCGCTGGCCGCCGGTGCCTTCATCTCGCTCTTCGGCTGGCAGCTCAATCCCATGTTCGCCGCGGCCGCCATGAGTCTCTCCAGCTTCTGCGTTGTCTCCAACGCCCTGCGACTGAATTTCACAAAAATCCATGACCCGTCCCGGGATAAGAAACGCACTTTCAGCACCCACACCATCATCATTGAAGACACAAAGGAGGAATCCGCACCCATGGAAAAGATCATGAAGATCGAAGGCATGATGTGCATGCACTGCGAGGCTCACGTAAAGAAAGCGCTGGAGGCGCTGGCCGAGGTGGACGAGGCCGTTGTCAGCCACGCCGCCGGCACCGCCGTTCTGACGCTGAACGCCGACATATCCGACGATATTCTGAAAAAGACCGTCGAAGACGAAGGCTACAAGGTGCTTTAAAAACTTCGCAAAGGG
>CAZQFN010000055.1:0-9390 GCA_964592685.1 uncultured Oscillospiraceae bacterium
CATATGAAGGAACGGATATTATATCATATTTGCAACGCAAATATATCATACGGCGTAGCCGTATATCATTTCGCCAACGGCGATGTATCATTGAAACATTCAAGAAATTATGATATAATTGTGGCGGGAGGTGGATCTATTGCTATTCCATACTTTCGGTTCGCAAGAAGAAAGAAGAAAATTCGGAGGTTCCGCATTTATCGAAGTGCAATTCTGCAAATTGCCTGTTGGTACAAAACTAAAGAAAATAGTTGCAGTTGGCAGCATTAAAAACTGGCAAAATGATTCGTTGTACATAGATGATGTAGATTTGTTTTATACGGAATACAGCCCGATTTTTAATTGCGGCATATACAACAACTTGAAAAGAGGCATTGTTGATATATTTGGCATAAACTATTACACCCCTGACTTGCTTGATTCAATAATCCAACGCCTTGATATAGACAAACCGATTGATTACGAGTTGTTGACTGACTGGTTAAAAAAAGCAAAGGTTTATAATGGATTTTACATTTTGGGAATATAAAAAGGACTATTTCTACAAGAAATTTAGGCACCTTTTCGCTTTTCTTTGCCCCATTTACGCACCGTTATGCTGTTCTTTCGCACGAAAGAAGGGTCTGTCTCAGAATGAAGAATTCTGAGGCAGACCCCTTTTCGTTTTTCCGTTAGGCGTTCTCAGTCAGCCAGCGCAGGGCCACATGGGCATAAGCCGCGCTGCCCCGCCAGAGAACCGATTCATCAAACCGGGTTTTGGGGTTGTGCAGTCCGTATTCATAGCCCTCCGCCAGATCCCCCGCGCCCAGGAACATGGTCACCGCCGGCACCCGGAGGCTGACCCAGGAGAAATCCTCGCTGCCGCCGCCCCACTGGGGGATCGGCTGCACCATCGGGCCGAAAATTTCTTCCAGATATGCCCTGGTCCGGGCGGACAGGGTTTCATTCACTACCACACAGGGACAAAAATCCCCAAAGGACACCTCCACCTGACAGCGCATGGCCGCGCCGACGCCCCGGGCAATCTCCGTCATGCGGGTCTTAATCTGCTCCGCCACGCGGCCCGCCGGGTCCATGGTGCGGATGGTGCCCCACATCTCTGCGGTTTCCGGAATGATGTTGCTGGCCTCCCCCGCCCGGATCTGGCACGTGGTAAACACACCATATTCCCGGGGATCCAGCTCGCGGCTGTTGATCTCCTGGAGCGCCAGATGGATATGGGCCGCCGCCGTGATGGGGTCAACGGCCAGATGGGGCGTGGATCCGTGGCCGCCTTTGCCCCGAACCAGAATGTGATACTGCTGGCAGGATGCCGTGGTCACGCCGCCGGTGGGCATAAGAATGGTTCCCGCCGGGACCGGCTGCCCCGCGGTCACATGGATCATCATCGCCCCGTCCACCGCGGGCTCCTCCAGCACGCCGGCCTCTATCATATCCCGGGCACCCTGAAATATCTCCTCCGCGGGCTGGAACATCAGCTTCACCGCGCCGTTTATCTCATTCTCCCGCTCTTTCAGAAGCCGCGCCGCCCCCAGCAGCATCGCCGTGTGCAGATCGTGGCCGCAGGCATGCATCCGTCCGGGATTCTCGCTGGCACAGTCCACCTCCGCCTCCTCTGAAATGGGCAGGGCATCCATATCCGCCCGGAGCAGAATGGTCCTTCCGGGACGCTTCCCGCCCGCGAGAGCCACAAGCCCCGCCCGGCCGCAATCCACCGGCGCATAGCCCATGGCTTCCAGCTCCCCCCGCACCCGCTCCCGGGTCCAGATGAGGTCAAAGCCCGTCTCCGGATGTCGATGAAGCTCCCGGCGCAGCGCCTCGAGCCAGGGCTGCAGTTCCGCCGCGGCCCTAAGCAGGTTATCCTTTTCCATTGTTTTTCCTCCCGGCGTATATTCTTTTTCCTATTATACCACGCCGCGACTCCAATTCCACACAAAAACCGGCAGTCAATGACTGCCGGTCGCTTATTAATACTGAACAGCCTCCAGCGGCACAAGATACTGCTGACGGCGGCTCTCCTGCTCGGCCAGATAGTTCTGGTCGTCAGAAGCATGAAGCTCGGTGATGTAGTCGTGGTGGCTGCGGAAGACTGCCTCATTGGTCAGGCCCAGCACCAGCATGGCAATGTTGGAGCACTGGTCCGCGGCACGCTCCAGATGGGTGAGCATCTCCATGAAAACAATGCCGGCGTTCACCACGCAGATACCCTGACACAGGCGCTGGGTGTGGCGCTCTTTCAGCAGGATGACCATATCGTCGATGATCTCCTCGAGAGGCTCGATGCGGCGGGCCGCGGCCTCGTCGTGGTCTTCCAGCGCCGTGACCGTGAGCCGAAGGATCTCCAGCACCGCGGCGCGGAGAATATCCAGTTCCTTCTGCGCGCCTTCGGAGAAGCCCAGTTTGGCCTCGTGCAGCTCCAGAGCCTGCTCATCAAAGTTGGTGGCATAGTCGCCGATACGCTCGATGGCCGTAGTACTCTGCATGAGCATGGTGAGATGGCGGCTGTCCCGGGGATCGTCCACGCTGCGGCTCAGTTCCACGAGATAGTTATCCGCATTGTCGGTAAAATTGTCCAGCCGTTCCTCGCAGCGCTGGATAGCCGCGGCGCGTTCGGCGCTGTATCCCCGGAACTGCTCCAGACTGAGCTCGATGTTCTCGCTCGCTGCCTTGGCCATAGCAGCCACGGAACGGGACACCTGATCCAGGGCCACCGCGGGAGAGATCATGAGCTTCGCATCCAGCGCGGCAAGCTCGGGATACTTGTCCTCTTCCACGGGGTCGTCCTTCACGATAAAGCAGGCGATCTTCACCAGGCTGTTGGTGAAGGGCACCAAAACCACCGCTGTTATAAGATTGAAAATGGTCTGGAAGTTGGCGATGACGCCACTGTTTACAATGCTGTCCCACAGATCGGGGAAGCCGCCGGCAGCTTTGATAATGGTCATAGTAATCATGAACAGGATGGTGCCGATGGTGTTGAATACAATATGGACCACACCGGTGCGCTTGGCATCCTTGGAAGAACCGATGGAACACACAAGGGCCGTGGTGACACAGGTGCCCAGATTGATACCCATGATGATGGGATAGACCAGATTGAAGGTCATAACGCCGGTGGAGGACAACGCCTGCAAAATACCCACCATAGCCGAGGAACTTTGGACAATGACCGTGAGCACAAGGCCGGTAAAGATGCCCAGCAGCGGCATATTGCTGAAGTAGCTCAGCGTATTCACAAAGGCCTCCGACTCTGCCAACGGCTCCACCGCAGCGGTCATGGACATAAGGCCGCTGAAAAGGATACCGAAGCCCATGGCGATCATGCCCGCACTCTTGGTGCCGGACTTTTTGATGAACATGATGAGGATAATGCCGAGGATCAAGGCAATAGGCGCCAGGGTATCGGGCTTGAAGAACACCAGCAGGGACGGGCCGGTTGTCTCAATGTCCATAAGCCGGATGATCTGCGCTGTCACCGTGGTGCCGATGTTGGCGCCAAGAACGATGCTGACCGCCTGACGGAGCGTCAGAATGCCGGCGCCGATAAGACCAACCGTCAGCACGATGGTGGCCGTGGAGCTCTGAATAATGGCCGTCACCAGAGTACCGGTGATAAGACCCATAACCGCATTGTTGGTAAGCTTTCCGAGAAAATTCTTCAGCGCAGTGCCGGAGCCCTGCTTCAGGCCATCACCCATGACCTCCATACCATAGAGGAACATGGCAAGTCCGCCGAGGAGCGCGATCACAGTCAGAACAGTGTTCATCGTAAGTTCTCCATACTTAAATTTTATACTGCGGGACACGGCATGAGCACAGGAAAGCCCGAACTACCGCATTGTAATTATAAAGGATTGGTTTTGTTCTGACAAGGATAATGTGCGTTCGTTTTCTCTATTCTGTGATTCAGCCATCTTTCCGGCAGCCCCAACCGCTTCCATTTGTCGAATTTTCACAGCCTTGCATCTTGGCTATTGACAGGCACACCTCTTCATGCTAACATATGAACAGTTATTCATACGTTGTTTTAAAGGAGGTTATTCCATGGAGCAGTCCAATGAACTGGAGCGCTGCGGCTATCTGTGCGTCCATGAGCATACGGTGAAAGAGGTGCTAGACAAAATGCCGGCAGACGAGATCCTGTATGATCTGGCCGAGCTGTTCAAGGTTTTTGGAGATTCCACCCGGATCCGCATCCTTTATGCCCTGTTTGAGGCGGAGCTCTGCGTGTGCGATATCGCGCAGCTTTTGGGTCTGACTCAGTCCGCCGTCAGCCACCAGCTGCGCGTGCTGAAGGGCGCAAAGCTGGTAAAGCCCCGCAAGGAAGGAAAAACCGTGTTCTATTCCCTGGCCGACGACCATGTCCGCAAGATCATTGCCCAGGGTCTCGAACATGTAGAAGAGTAATCTGATTTTTTAAAGGAGTTACACACCATGAAAAAAACATTCAAGCTGATCGATCTGGACTGCGCCAACTGCGCCCGGAAAATGGAAGAAGCCATCAACAAGCTGGACGGCGTCACCTCCGCCACCGTGAGCTTCATGACCCAGAAGCTCACCCTTGAGGCGGACGACGAGCGTTTTGACGAAGTGCTGCAGGCCGCGGTCAAGTGCTGCAAGCGGGTTGAGCCGGACTGTCAGGTGGTCATAAAATGACCCGGCGTCAAAAACGCACGCTGTACCGCATCCTTATCAGCGGCGTCCTCCTTATAACTGCGTCACTGCTTCCGCTGTCGGACTTCTGGCAGCTTCTCGCCTTCCTTGTTCCCTATGCCGTCATCGGATGGGACATTCTCTGGAAGGCCGCCCGCAACATCGCCCACGGCCAGGTATTTGACGAGAACTTTCTCATGTGCATCGCCACCATCGGCGCGCTGATTCTGGGCGAATATTCGGAAGCGGTGGGCGTTATGCTGTTCTATCAGGTTGGCGAACTGTTCCAGAGCTATGCTGTGGGAAAATCCCGCCGCTCCATCGCCGCTCTCATGGACATCCGCCCGGACACCGCCAACCTCCTTGTGGACGGCGAACCAGTGGAGACCGACCCGGAGGAGATTGCCATCGGGGATCACATTCTCATTCGTCCCGGCGACAAGGTCCCGCTGGACGGTGTCATTCTCTCCGGTGTTTCCGCTCTTGACACCGCTGCCCTCACCGGCGAATCCGTTCCCCGGGATGTGCAGCCCGGGGATACGGTTCTCTCCGGCTGCGTGAATCTCACCGGCGTTCTCACCGTGGAGGTCACAAAAGTCTTTGGCGAATCCACCGTGTCCAAGATCTTGGATCTGGTGGAGAACGCGGCGGAAAAGAAGGCGAAAACCGAGAATTTCATCACCCGCTTCGCCCGCTATTACACCCCGGCCGTCGTCATCGCCGCGGTGCTTCTGGCCTTTGTTCCCCCGCTCTTTTTGGGCGGCTGGGCGGACTGGCTGCACCGGGCGCTGACCTTCCTGGTCATTTCCTGTCCCTGCGCGCTGGTCATCTCCATCCCCCTGTCCTTCTTCGGCGGAATCGGCGGCGCTTCGGCTCGCGGTATTCTGGTGAAGGGCGGAAACTATCTGGAGCTTCTGGCAAAAATGGAAGTTGTCGTTTTCGACAAGACCGGCACCCTCACAAAGGGCGTTTTCCAGGTGACCTCCCTTCATCCCGTCCCCAACCACACGGACGAGGAGCTTCTGGAATACGCAGCGCTGGCCGAATGTCATTCCCCCCACCCCATTGCCCAATCCCTCCGAAACGCCTATGGCAAAGAAATCGATCCCGCCTGTATCGAAAACGTGCAGGATCGGCCCGGCCACGGCGTCACGGCCCTGGTGAACGGCGTTTCCGTCGCCGCCGGCAACGGAAAGCTTATGGCCGCGCTTGGTCTTGAGCTCCCCCCTGAAAACGACAGCGGCACCGTGGTCCACGTCGCCGCCGACGGGCAGTATATCGGCCGTATCCTCATCGCCGACACCATAAAACCCTCCGCCCCAACCACCATCGCCGAGCTGAAAAAGCAGAGCGTCAAAACCGTCATGCTCACCGGTGATACGGACACTGTGGGCAAAAAAGTGGCCGCCGACCTGGGTCTCGACGCGGTATACACCCAGCTTCTCCCGGCAGACAAAGTCCGCATGGCAGAGCTGCTTCTGTCCTCCCCGAACCGCAAGGGCTCCCTCGCCTATGTGGGCGACGGTGTAAACGACGCGCCTGTTCTCAGCCGCGCGGATGTGGGCGTCGCCATGGGCGCCCTGGGCTCCGACGCCGCCATTGAGGCCGCCGATGTAGTCCTGATGGACGACGACCCCGCAAAACTTCTGGACGCCATCGCCATCGCCAAAAAGTGTCTTCGCATCGTGAAGCAGAACATCGTGTTTGCCCTGGGCATCAAGGGTCTGTTCCTTCTGCTTGGCGCCTTCGGCGTGGCCACCATGTGGGAGGCCGTGTTTGCCGATGTTGGCGTAGCCGTTCTGGCCATTCTCAACGCCAGCCGGATGATAAAAGCGAAATAAATGGCCACATAAGTATTAAAATATCGAAAAAAGAACTGATCCCTTTTCTAAAAAGGGATCAGTTCTTTTGTATCTTGCAGCATTATCTTGGACATGGTATACTATATTTGCGACACAACCAAATATTTTGACACAAGAAGGGAATGGTTTTTACTTTTTGGTAAAAACGCATTCTCCATCTTTGCATTCCCTTCGAGTGTCAAAGGTTGTGTCGCAGCAATCGGAGCTATGCGTTTTTCGTGCGCAGCTTCGGCTGCGCACTTTTTATTTTCTGGAGGGAAATTATTTGATAATATTCAAAGCACCGTCGAACAAAGCCTTGCATAAGCAGTCTGCCACTAAATCGAATTTCATATATTATAAAGGGTGCATATAATGAAAATAAAGAGACAAAAGATTCCATATCGACTGCTTATTCGACTGGCAAAAACAAAAAATGCTTTCAGCATTGTTGTTGACAATGATTATCAACCATTCAAAGATGTCCCCATTATTTTTGCTGTTAATCATACCAATTGTTATGATTTTCCGATTACCGCTACTGCTGTTCGGCAACACGTTTATGTACTTGTTGGAAAGCAGCGTTTGGGGATATTAGATCGTTTTTTCTTCTCCCTAAATGGAACAATCTATACCGATCGTTTAGACAAGAAAGATACCATATCTGCAAAAGATGCAATTGTGCGCTTTCTTAATAAAGGGCATTCCATATGCTGGTACCCAGAGGGAACATGGAATCTAACAGATAATCTCCTAATGCTTCCTATGAAATGGGGTATCATTGATGTCGCACGACAGGCTAATGCGCAAATCATCCCCGTTGCTCTTGTGTATGACCGAAAAAGTATGGTTTGCACGATTCGCTTTGGACGACCAATAGCAGGTGAGGAGCTAGTGGATAAAGACGAAGCTATTGACAATCTGCGCGACACAATGGCAACACTTCGGTGGGACCTAATAAGTAAATCTCCAACTCTGGACACCTCCACTATCGATAGGAAACAATTGAAAAAAAATATATGGCAAGCAGTTGATGAGTATCCTCCTATTGACTGGGAATATGAACAACAATGTGTTTATCAGCCTTATGAGAAAGTCGAAACTCTACCCTCAACACTACAACCACGTTTTGAAAACGCCTTCCTCTTCAGCAAAAGCTGGCACGGATGAAAAACCTCATGCCACACGCCATATTCGAAAAAACACGCTTATATAGTCAGCATCTCTTTGTGCACCCCTGTTGAACGGCCATAAAAAATAACCATCGGAGATCCGATGGTTATTTTTTATGGTTTTACAGGTTAACTGCGAATTAGCAGCGCTCCAGGATGCCGGCAGCACCCATGCCGCCGCCGATGCACATGGTGACCAGAGCGTACTTGCCGTCGATCTCAGCCAGACGGTCAAGAGCCTTGCCAACCAGGACAGCACCGGTAGCGCCGAGGGGGTGACCCAGGGCCATAGCGCCGCCGTAGGGGTTGACCTTCTCCATATCCAGGCCGAGCTTGTCGATGCAGACCATGGACTGGGAAGCGAAAGCCTCGTTGATCTCGATGGTGTCAAGGTCAGCGGCGGTGATGCCAGCGCGCTCCAGAGCCTTGGGAGTGGCGTACATAGGGCCGAGACCCATGCGGGTAGCGTCGCAGCCGGCGACAGCGAAGCTCTTCAGGCGGGCGATGGGAGCGATGTTCTTCGCAGCGGCCATCTCAGCGCTCATCAGGCAGACGTAAGCAGCGCAGTCGTTGGTGGTGGAGGAAGTACCGGCAGTGACGATGCCGCCTTCTTCGGCAGGGATGAAGCAGGGCTTCAGGCTGGCCATGGACTCCATGGTGGTGCCGGGACGCAGGGACTCGTCCTTGGTGCAGTACTTCTCATTGCCGTTCTCGTCCAGGACGGGAACGCCCATGTTGTCGGTGATCAGGATGGGGATGATGGAGGGATCCAGCTTGCCGGCAGCCTGAGCAGCAGCGGCCTTGCGCTGAGACTCAACGGCGAAAGCGTCCATCGCCTCACGGGTCAGGCCGAAGTCCTTGGCAACATTCTCGGCGGTCATGCCCATGGACATGTAAGCACCGGGATAGTTCTTGGACAGCCACTCGTCCTCGCACTTGCCTTCGTAGGAGGGCCAGATGCGGAAGCACTTGCTCATGGACTCGATGCCGCCGGCGAAGTAGCAGTCACCCTGACCGCAAGCGATGGCGTTGGCAGCGAGAGCGATGGACTGCAGGCCGGAGGAGCAGAAACGGTTGATGCTCATGCCGGAGACACAGTCGTCCCAACCGGCGCGGTTGGCGATCAGCTGGGAGATGTTCATGGCCTGGTCGCCCATCTGCATGGCGCAACCGGTGATGACGTCTTCGACTTCCTTGGACTCGAGGCACTGATTGCCGTCACGATCCTTCACGCGGGCGAGAACGCCGTTGAGAACCTGGGCACCATACTCGATGGGATGCATATTGGCCAGAGAACCCTTGCGGTCACGAGCGAGAGGAGAGCGGCCGTATGCCACGATAACTACGTCTTTCATTGGAATCAGATCCTTTCTATTTCAAAAA
Organism: uncultured Oscillospiraceae bacterium; assembly: GCA_964592685.1. GTDB lineage: Bacteria > Bacillota > Clostridia > Oscillospirales > Oscillospiraceae > CAJOIG01. The sequence continues at coordinate 9,050 of CAZQFN010000055.1, forward strand.
TATAAAAAACCGGGGATTACTATATTAATTTACTCTTGCAGTGGACGAATGTCAACCGTTAAGAAATTAATACTTATACCAGCCTTCGCCAGCCTTGCGGCCGAACTTGCCGGCAGCGTGGAGGGCCTTCATGCTCTCGGGGCACTCGAAGCGCTCAACGGCACCCTTGGTGTTCAGGGTCTGCAGGGACTCGCAGACGTGGGGGAAGGTATCCAGACCGCCCATATCCATCATCTGGAAAGGAGCCACGGGGTGGTTCAGACCATACTTGATGGCGTTGTCGATATCTTCCTTGGAAGCGATGCCGTCCTCATAGATGTGGATGCACTCCAGGAAGTAAG
>CAZQFN010000056.1:0-9109 GCA_964592685.1 uncultured Oscillospiraceae bacterium
ATGAAAATTACAACGTGGCCGATCTGGCGCGGTCCCTGAAATTCTATGAGGAAGCGCTGGGGCTCACGGAGCGCCGCCGGAAAGAGGCGGCGGACGGCTCCTATGTCATCGTCTTCGTGGGAAACGACGAGGCACCGGATTTCGAGTTGGAGCTTACCTGGCTGAGGGACCATGAAGGGGCGTACGACCTGGGAGAGGGCGAGTTCCATCTGGCTTTCCGGGCGGATGATTTTGAGGCGGCTCATGCAAAGCATGAGGCCATGGGCTGCATCTGCTTTGAAAACCCTGTCATGGGCATCTATTTCATCGAGGATCCGGACGGATACTGGCTGGAGATTATCCCGGTCAGAGAGTGAGCAGAGCGGGAAAATACGAAAAAACAGCACCCGGGCGGGTGCTGTTTTGCTATGTTCAGTCCATGGAGAGATTCTGGGTCTTCCAGAGCTTTGCAAAGGCGCCGTCCCGGGCGATCAGCTCCTCTCGGGTGCCCATCTCCCGGATGCGGGAATCCTCTATCACAGCGATCATGTCCGCGTTTTTTACGGTAGAGAGCCGATGGGCGATGATGATGCTGGTGCGGCCCTGGGCCAGCTCGTCCAGTGAGGCCTGAATGCGCTGCTCGGTGACGGTGTCCAGGGCGCTTGTGGCCTCGTCCAGAATGAGGACGGGCGGGTTTTTCAAAAAGACCCGGGCGATGGAGATGCGCTGCTTCTGGCCGCCGGAGAGCATCACGCCCCGCTCGCCCACGAAGGTGTCGTATCCGTCAGGGAGGGCCATGATCTCGCTGTGGATCTCCGCCCGTACGGCCGCGGCGATGATCTCCTCGTCCGTGGCTTCGGGGCGGCCGTAGCGGATGTTTTCCCGGATGGTGTCGGCGAAGATGAACACATCCTGCTGGATGATGCCGATGTTCCGGTGGAGACTCTCCTGGGTCACGGCGCGCACGTCCTGACCGTCGATGGTGACGGTCCCGGAGGTGACATCGTAGAAGCGGGGGAGAAGTTGACATAATGTTGTCTTTCCGCCGCCGGAGGGGCCCACGACCGCAAGGCTTTTTCCGTGGGGCAGGGTGAAAGAGACGTTTTCCAGAACGGGGATATCCTCGTTATAGGAGAAGGACACGTTCTTATATTCGATGTCGCCCCGGACATTCTGCAAAACCGCGGCATCCGGGGAATCCTGGATCTCCGGTTGGGTGTTCATGATGTCCCGGAAGCGTTTGAAGCCGGTCATGCCGTCGGTGAAGATCTCGGTGAAATCGGCGAGATTGATGATGGGCTTCGTGAAGGTGGACACATAGAGGGAGAAGGTGATGAGGTCGACATAATCCATTTTTTCCCGGAGGATGAAGAAGCCGCCGGCGGCGATGGTGATGACCTGGAGGATGCCCATGGTGAAGTCGATGCCGGAGTGGTAAATGCCCATGGTCTTGTACCAGTCGGCCTTGGAGGTTTTATAGGCGTCGTTGGCGGCCCGGAATTTCTTCTCCGCGGCCTCCTCGTTGGCAAAGGCTTTGGCGGTGCGGATGCCGGAGATGCCGGACTCGATGGCGGCGTTGATGTCCGCGAGATTCTTCTTGACCCGGGCGTTGGACTCGTCCATCCGCCTGTTCCAGTGGACGGTGAAGAGAATGAAGACGGGGACGACGGCCAGCAGGATCAGGGCCAGGGGCAGACAGATGGTGGCCAGAATGGCGAAGCCGCCCAGCAGGGTGATGGCGCTCATCATCAGCATCTCCGGGCCGTGGTGGCTCAGTTCCGTGATGGCGAAGAGGTCGTTTGTGATGCGGCTCATGAGCGCGCCGGTGCGGTTTTTGTCAAAGAAGGAGAAGGACAGGCTCTGGATGTGGGTGAGGATATCCGTGCGCATGTCCGCCTCGATGCGGACGCCCATGAGGTGGCCCTGGTAGGTGATGACGTATTTGCAGAAGGCCTTGAAGATATAGGCCCCGGCCAGAATGGCCATCACGGTGAAGAAGGCGGCGAACATCCGGTTGGGGAGCATGGTGTTCAGGGCATAGCGGGTGGCATAGGGGAAGGCCAGATCCGCGATGCAGGAGATGAGGGCGCAGAACATGTCCAGCAGAAAGAGCTTTATATGGGGCCTGTAATAGGCGGCGAAGACCCGGATGGGGTGCTTTTTGAAGTCTTTCATGGAGAGGCGCTCCTTTCGTGTGAATATGAAAAAACGGGCCGGTGTGACCGGCCCGTTTGAAAGCGGAGGGATGTGTCAAATGGCCGCGATGAGGACCTTGCCGTCGGCCGCGGCGACGGAGATGCTCCGAACCTGGCCTTTGTGCTTGTCGATGATCTCGGCGGCGATGGCGTCTTCGATGTCCTTCTGGATCTGGCGGCGGAGATTCCGGGCGCCGTAGGCGATGGAATAGCTCTTTTCCACCAGATAGTCCACCACGGAGTCGTCCCAGGTGAAGTCGATCTTCCGCTCTTCCATCACGTCCCGCAGCTGGCGGAGCATGAGATCCGCGATGCCGCGGAAGGTCTCCTCGCTGAGGGGACGGAAATAGACGATCTCGTCCACGCGGTTGATGAACTCCGGACGGAGGAACTCCTGCAGGGCCTTCATGGCCTTTTCCTTGCCCATGTCGGCAATGGACTGGCCGAAGCCCAGGGAGCCGACACGCTTGTCGGAGCCGGCGTTGGTGGTCATGATGATGACGGTGTTTTCAAAGTTCACCGTGCGGCCCTGGGCATCGGTGATGCGGCCGTCGTCCAGGATCTGGAGAAGGATGTTCATCACATCGGGATGGGCCTTTTCGATCTCGTCGAACAGGACCACGGAATAGGGCCGGCGGCGGATCTTCTCCGTCAGCTGGCCGGCCTCGTCATAGCCCACATAACCGGGAGGGGAGCCGATGATCCGGGAGACGGAGAATTTCTCCATGAACTCGGACATATCCAGCCGGATGAGACTCTCCGGGGAGGAGAACAGATCCATGGACAGCTGCTTCACAAGCTCGGTTTTGCCGATGCCGGTGCTGCCCACGAAGATGAAACTGCAGGGCTTGCGCTTGGTCTGAAGCCCCACGCGGCTGCGCTTGATGGCGGCGCAGACGGTGTCCACGGCCTCGTCCTGGCCGATGATGCGCTCCTTGAGCCGGCGGTTCAGCTCGCCCAGACGCTCAAACTCGTCCTCGGTGATGTTGGTGGCGGGGATCTTGGTCCAGAGCTCGATGATCCGGGCCAGGTTCCCGGCGGTGAGGGCCGGGCGGCCCTTGGCCTTGAGAAGGGTCAGCTCGTCGGATATCTGCATCTGGCGGCTGCGGATCTGGGCCAGACGCTCGAAGTTATCCGTCTCCTGCGTGAGAAGGAGCTCCCGCTCCTTTTCCAGATCGGCGTTCTCTTTGTCCAGCTGGAGCCGGCGGACGGAGTCGGCGTTTTTCAGATCCACATCGGAGCAGGCCTCGTCCAGCAGGTCGATGGCCTTGTCGGGCAGATAGCGGTCGGTGATATACCGCTCGGAGAGCGTGACGGCCAGACGGCACATCTCGTCGGAGATGTCCACATCGTGGAAGTCCTCGTAATAGCGGCGGATGCCCTTCAGAATGGCGACGCTGTCCTCAATGGAGGGCTCCGCCACGGTGACGGGCTGGAAGCGGCGCTCCAGGGCGGCGTCCTTCTCGATATACTTGCGGTATTCCGCAAAGGTGGTGGCGCCGATGACCTGGATCTCCCCCCGGGAGAGGGCGGGCTTGAGAATGTTGGCGGCGTTCATGCTGCCCTCGGCATCGCCGGCGCCCACGATGTTGTGGACCTCGTCGATGACGAGAATGATGTTGCCCTGCTTGCGGACCTCGTCGATGAGGCCCTTCATGCGGCTTTCAAACTGGCCGCGGAACTGGGTGCCGGCCACCAGCGCGGTGAGATCCAGAAGATAGACCTCCTTGTCCCGCAGCTTGTAGGGGACCTGGTCGGCGGCGATGCGCTGGGCGAGACCCTCCGCAATGGCGGTTTTGCCCACGCCGGGCTCGCCGATGAGGCAGGGGTTGTTTTTCTGGCGGCGGTTCAGGATCTGGATCACGCGCTCCAGCTCCTCGTCCCGGCCGATCATTTTGTCCAGCTTGCCCTCCCGGGCCCGCTGGGTCAGGGAGATGCAGTAGCTCTCCAGAAAGCGTTTTTTGCCGTTGATGCCCCGGCGGTCGCCGGAGGAGGCGCCGCCCTGGCCCGGTCCCGGACCGGGGGAGGGAGGTGCGCTGTCCGCGGGCAAATCGCTGTTGGGGCCCTGGGGGCCGCCGAAGAGGCGGTTCAGGAAGGGGAAGGTGGCGGTTTTGCCCTGGTCGTCGTCCGGATCGTCGGCCTCGCCGCTGACGAGACCCATAAGGCTCTCCAGCGCCTCGCCGCTTCCGAGCATGCTGCTCATCTCGCCGGTGAGGTTATCCAGGTCCTCGTCGGTGAGGCCCATTTTGGCGATGATGTCGTCCACGGGCTTGATGTGGAGCTCCCGGGCGCAGGAAAGGCAGAGTCCCTCATTGACAGACTGGTTGTTTTCGATTTTGGTGATAAAGACCACCGCCACGTTTTTGCGGCAGCGGGCGCAGAGAGTAGGTTGCATGAAAGTCTCCTTGAAAGATAAAAGCGTCAGAAGGTGATATAGTTTGCCAGCATGTTCTTATCCAGGAAGAAATTGGCAAGACCAACGGAACGGAGCGTCTCCTCCGGCAGGAGCAGGCCCGTGAACTGAAGGGCCCAGAGCAGGATGGAGCAGAAGAAGAAGCCCACAAAGATGCCGATGCCGAGACCGGCGATGTCGTTCAGAATGCCCACATAGGGCAGTCGGAAGCTGAGATTGGGGATGTTCACCAGCACGGTCATCACCGCATAGAGAATGATGAAGGCCAGCAGGAAGCCGCCGTACCAGGTGATGGATTGGCACAGGACCGTCACGGTGGCGGAGGTGATGGACACGTTGTTCTGCTCGGCGTAGAGATCGGCTTTCCCGGCCATGGAGGAGGCCATGTCCTCATAGATGCCCAGATCGCTGAAGACTCCATGGGCGACCTCGGCACGGATTTCGGGCCGGTCGGCCATCAGATCGGACAGGGACAGGGGAACATCGTAATTGCCGTTTTCGTCGGCCTCATAGCCCAGAAGCTCATAGGCGGTATCCTCCACCTGGGACTCAAGATAGCCGCTGACAAAGGGCTTGATGACGGGGATGACCTCATAGGAGAAGGTATCGCTGAGAAGCTGGGCGCCATACAGAGATAGTATTATCACGAGCACCTGGATAATTCCCATGATGATGCCCTTTTTGAAGCCCTGCCAGGCGCACGCCACCAGGATGGCCAGCAGCACAAGAAAGATGATCGTTGTCAATGCCATAGAAGCTACCTCACGGAAAGAAAATTAGAATTTGTACACTTCGGCGTAATTGGAAGCGATGAGAAGGGCCTCGCCGCGGCTGCGGAGAAGACCGTATTTGAAGCCGGGCAGACCGGTGATGCGGCCTTTTTCCGACAGTTCATCGTCGTAAAGGATGGCGCCGTCGGCGCAGAGGACCAATACCTCCGAGCCGGAGGCGGTCATGGAGATGATCTCGCTCTGGATGTCCGCGGTGCCCAGGAGCTTGCCCCCGGCCTCCATGCTCACCAGAACGGAGGTGGTGCCGGCCCGGTAGGGGCTGAGGGAGAAGGTGATGAAGCCGTCCCCGTCCATGGCGCAGCCGTTGAGATACTGGTCGGCAAAGCTGTATGTATCCTGCCAGCGGCCGTCGGAGTTGAAGAAGAACACCTGATCGGTGGTATAGGCGCAGAGCTGGGAGGAGGAGAACCAGTGGACATCCAGCAGAACCTTTTCCTCCACGGAGAAGGCGGCTTTCTGCTCCGTGGCATGGAGATCGAACAGCCGCACCTCCGAGCCGGAGGCGGTATAGCTGAGCACAGCCAGCTTCCGGTTGTCCGGAGAGACGGCGCCGCTGATGACCCAGGCGGAGGAGGAATACCATTTATAAACGGGGCTGAGCTCGGCGTTGTAAACCGTGACAAGGGCGCGGTAGCCGGTGGCCTCCGTGGTAATGGCGAGATATCCGCCCTGGGAGACGGTGGCGGAGAGGATATCCCCCTCCACGGTGAGGGACTGGATGGTGCCGTCGAACCAGGCGGCGGCGATGTTGGTGCCGCCGATGTCATAGAAGACGGCATAGCTGTCGCAGGCGGCGATGGCGGGGGCGTCCATCTGGAGGAGCTTGCTGGCGGCCACGGAGCCGCTCTCGTTCAGAAGCTCAAAGCCGGTGGAGTTTGCCACCGCGAGCCCCTTGCCCGCCGAGGCGAACACCTGGCCGGAGCCGGCGTCGAAGACGTATTCCTCCTCCGCCACGGCGGCGGTGATGGAGGAAAGGACCAGATCGTCCCCGTGGAAGCTGTCCTGATAAAACCAGATGACGATGGTGGCCGCAAAGAGGATGACGGCGGCGGCCAGGGTGATGATGGCGCCGACGGTGTCCCGCCGGGAGAGCCGCTGCTTCTTGCGGAGCGCTTTCTCCTCCTCGGTGAGGGCGGGCTTGAAATCCGCTTTTTCGGGCGGGGCGGCCTTTTTCGGCTTGGGCGCCTTGTCTGCGGGTTCCGCTTTCCGGGATGCCTTATTCGGTTTTTTCAGATGTTTGCTGGACATAGGCAGTTCCTTTTTTGCGGGCCGCAGCATGTGTCGGTTCGTTGACTATATATTTTATCACATGGGGTCGAGATTTGTCTATGGTTCTTTCTGCATCATTTTCCCGGCGGGGCCGTCATACCACACCCGGTGCATATAGAGGCCCTGGGGGGGCATGGTGGGGCCGGTGAGCCGCCGGTCGCCCAGCTCCAGAAGGCGGGGGATGTCCTCCGGCTCCAGCTTGCCATAGGAGGCATAGACCAGCGTGCCGACGATGGCCCGGACCATGTTATAGAGGAAGCCGTCGGCGCAGACGGAGACGGTGATGAGGTCGCCCTCCCGCTCCGCCCGGCACCAGTGGACGGTGCGGACGGTGGTTTTTGTCTCGGTGCCCACGCTGCGCACGGCGGCGAAATCGTGGGTGCCCACAAAGGCCTTGGCGGCCCGGTCCATCCGCTCCACATCCAGGGGCTGGGGATAGAAGCAGGCCCGGCAGTCCAGGAAGGGGTCCCGGATGCGGCTGTTGTGGATCTTATAGATATATTCCTTCTGAATGCAGGAGCCGATGGCGTTGAAGCCCTCGTCCACCTCCACGGCATCCCGGACGGCGATGTCCTCCGGCAGACGGCTGTTCAGAGCCAGGGGGACCCGGTCGATGGGGATGGCGCAGTCCGTGCGGAAATTGGCGCAGTAGCGCATGGCATGGACGCCCGCGTCCGTCCGGCCGCAGCCGGTGACATGGAGGGGATGCTTGCAGATCTTGGCGAGAGCTTCCTCCACGGTCTGCTGAACGGTGATCTCGGTTTTCTGGGTCTGCCAGCCGTGATAGCGGGTGCCGTCATAGCTGAGACGGAGAGCGATGTTTCTCATAGACCGATCTTCCTCAAAAGGATGACGCCGGCCAGCAGCAGCCCTCCCAGCAGGAAGGCGGCCAGATCCCGGCGGTGCAGTTTCAGAACTTTCATGGTGGTGCGGCCCACGCCGCCGTTGTAGCAGCGGCATTCCATGGCGGTGGCCAGCTCCTCGGCCCGCCGGAAGGCGGAGACAAACAGGGGGATGAGGATGGGCAGCAGGGCCTTGGCCCGCTCCGGCAGCGTGCCGGTTTCCAGATCGGCGCCGCGGGCCTTCTGGGCGGACATGATGCGGTCCGTCTCCTCGATGAGGGCGGGGATGAACCGCAGGGCGATGGACATCATCAGCGTCAGCTCATAGACGGGGACCTTCAGCTTTTTCAGCGGGGAGAGAAGCCGCTCCAGCCCGTCCGTGATGGCCAGGGGGGAGGTGGTATAGGTGAGCAGGAAGGTGCCGGACACCAGAAGCACCACCCGCACCACCATGGCGACGGCGTGGATCAGACCGGTTTTGGTGATCTTGATGAACTTCCAGTGAATGAGATAATCCTCGCCGGAGGTGAAAAACAGGTTCAGCACGGCGGTGAAGACGATGATGAAGATGAGGGGCTTGAGTCCCTTCAGCACGGCCTTGGGCCGGATGCGGCTCAGAACCATGGTCATGGCAAGCCACAGAAAAGCCAGAACGTAGCCCAGGAGGGTGTTGGCCACCAGGGTCACGGCAATATAGACGATGGTGAGGATGAGCTTTGTGCGGGGGTCCAGCCGGTGGACGATGGTGTCTCCGGGGAAATACTGGCCCAGGGTGATGTCCTTCAGCATGGGGCGCCTCCCTTCTCCCGAAGGGCCAGAATGGCGTCCTTCAGGCCCTCCGGCGTATAGACCGAGGGGGGCAGCTCAAGGCCCTTTTCCCGCAGGAGCAGGGCGATGCGGGCGGCCTCCGGCAGATCGAGCCCCATGGCCCGCAGCTCCGCCGCCCGGGCGAAGATCTCCTCCGGTGTGCCGGCCATCACAAGGCGGCCTCCCTCCATGACCAGAAGCCGGTCGCAGCGGGCGGCGATGGACATATCGTGGGTCACCAGCAGGATGGAGGCCTTCCGGCTCTCCCGCCAGCGGAAGAGATTCCGGAGCAGATCCTCCCGGCCGACGGGGTCCAGCCCGGAGGTGGGTTCGTCCAGAATGAGGAGCTCCGGCTCCATGGCCAGCACGCCGGCGATGGCCACCCGGCGCTTCTGCCCGCCGGAGAGCTCCAGGGGGGAGACGTCAAAAAGCTTCTCGCTGAGCCCAACGGCTTCCGCCGCCCGGCCCACCCGGAGATCGATCTCCTCCGGGGAGAGCTTTTGGTTTTTGGGGCCGAAGGCGATGTCCGAGCGGACCGTCTCCTCAAAAAGCTGATACTCGGGATACTGGAACACCAGTCCCACCCGGAAACGGGCGTCCCGCATGGCGGCCCTGGAGGAGAAAATCTCCGTGCCATCCAGGGAAACGGTGCCCGCGGTGGGCTTCAGAAGGGCGTTCAGATGCTGGATGAGGGTGGATTTTCCGCTGCCGGTGTGGCCGATGAGACCCACGGTCTCCCCGGCATAAAGATCCAGGTTCAGATCCTGGATGGCAATTTTTTCAAAAGGGGTGTCCTGACTGTAAACATGGGTC
>CAZQFN010000057.1:0-8987 GCA_964592685.1 uncultured Oscillospiraceae bacterium
ATCGCCCTTTATAACAAAACCCTGTAAACGACAACACCCCGCGCCGATAAAGTGACCGGCGCGGGGTGTTTTGCATCTTATCCGTGGTGGTGATGGTGATGATGGTGGTGATGACCGGGCTCTCCGCAGTCCGCGGAACCCTCCCCCAGAAGCATCTCCACGCCGTGGCGGATGGGATCGAGAACCGCGGCAAGGTTTTCCTTGGCCGCCTTCTCGCTGCCGGGAAGATTCACGATGAGGCTCCGTCCGCGAATGCCCGACGCAGACCGGGACAGGCAGCCCTTGGGGGTGATTTTCATGCTCTCGGCCCGCATGGCCTCGGGAATGCCCGGGGTCTGCCGCTCCACCACCGCAAGGGTTGCCTCCGGGGTGATGTCCCGGGGGGAGAAGCCGGTGCCGCCGGTGGTGAGCACCAGGGCCGCGCCCAGCTCGTCGGCACACTTGATCAGTTCCCTCTCTATGATCTCCCGCTCATCGGGGATCATGGCGGTATGGATGACCTCCCACTCCGCCTTCCGGAGCATGGCGCACAGGGCCGGGCCGCTGGTGTCCACCCGCTCCCCCCGGGAACCCTTATCGCTTACGGTGATGACCGCTGCCGTGAATTTCATTTGTCGTCCTCCCTGTGAAAATCTCCGTGCACGCCGCCGGTCTTCTCCAGCAGGCGGATGTCGGCAATGACCATGTCCTTCTGCACCGCCTTGCACATATCATAGACCGTGAGCGCCGCGGCGGACACCGCCGTCAGCGCCTCCATCTCCACACCCGTCCGTCCGACGCAGGACACCGTGGCCGTGATCTCCACGGAACAGCGCTCCTCATCCAGATGCAGGGACAGGTCAATCCCATCCACCAGGGTGGGATGGCACATGGGGATGAGCTCCGGGGTCTTTTTGGCCCCCATGACCCCGGCAATCTGGGCCACCGTGAGCACATCGCCCTTTTTCATGCCGCCGCTCTGAATCAGCGCCAGCGTCTCGGGGCTCACCAGCACCCGTCCGGCGGCCACGGCTGTGCGGCGGCTCACGTCTTTGGCCCCCACATCCACCATTCTGGCCCGCCCCTCGGCGTTAAAATGGGTAAAATCGTCCATGTTCTTCATAATAAACTCCACAATGCCCTGCACATCCTGCGGGAGGAAGCAGGGGACTTTCATTTCGTCCGGCAGTTCCACATCCGTGACCACCGCCAAAAACCGGGATAGCTCCGCCGTAAAAGGCTTTCCGCTGTCCCGCCGGCACAGACCGATCTGGGAAACGGGCGCGTTTTTATAGCCCTCCACAAGAATTATGTCAACCTCTCTTCGGACTCGCCCCAGGGCCGTCTCCAGAGATTCGTCCCCGCAGGCCAGCACGACCCCATCGGCCCCGGCCGCGGCAAACCGCCCGGTGTCCTTTCCGGGCTCTTCCACCGCCGGCACCGGCCCGTGGTGATGCTTCACCACCGCCACCCGTAGCCCCCGCGCCTTCAGCGCCGGGATCAGCTTTTCCAACAGTGTGGTCTTCCCGCTCCCGGACCAGGCGGCAATGCCGATCACAGGCGTTTCCCTCATGGTCAGCCTCCGATCTGGTTCATGCTGCGCCCGGCCTCGCTCTGGGAAAAGGCGGACAACTCCCCGTGGCGGGGCGGCTTTGCCAGAATGGCCCGCTTGAGCTGCGCCGTGATGCCCTCTCTGTCCAGTCCCTTCACGGAGAACTCCGCCGAGGAATGAAGACAGGGCTTCAGCTTTCCGTCCGCCGTCAGACGCAGACGGTTGCACCGGGCGCAGAAATGCTCGCTGATGGGACTGATGAGCCCCACACGCCCCGCCGCGCCGGGCAGCCGGTACAGCCGGGCCACGCCGCCATCCGGCGTCTCCTCCGCAAGCTCCGGAAGCCGCTCCAGAACAGCAGTGGAGGGAAGATAGGCCCGGGGCCCGAACTCCCCGCTGACCATGGGCATCAGCTCGATGAACCGAACATCCACTCCGTGGGTGCGGGTCAGTTCCGCCAGAGGGGCGATGTCCTCCTCGTTGAAGCCGCCGATGAGAACGGCGTTCACCTTCACCTTCTCAAACCCGGCCTCCAGCGCCGCATCCAGACCCCGCAGCGCATCCTCCAGCTTTCCCACGCGGGTGATCTGCCCATAGCGCTCCGGATCCAGCGTATCCAGACTCAGATTGATCCGGTCCACCCCCGCCGCCCGCAGCGGTTTCGCCAGCGCCGGCAGAAGCGTGCCGTTGGTGGTGAGGCAGACTTCCTCGATCCCGGGCACCTCCGCCGTCCGCTCACAGAGGGACACGATATTCTTTTTCACCAGCGGCTCGCCGCCGGTAATGCGGATCTTTCGGATGCCGAGAGAGGCCGCCGCCTCGATGACGGCAATGGTCTCCTCCTCCGTGAGCATCTCCTGGTGTTTTTTTTTGCATACCCCATCCTCCGGCATGCAATACCGGCAGCGAAGGTTGCAAAGCTCCGTCACGGAGACCCGCAGATAGGTTATGTTTCGTCCAAAGGAATCGATCATATCAGTACCGTCCGAAGGTGCAGTTGGGGAAGTGACAGCGGTCGCACAGCTGGCACAGCCCGCCCTCGCCAAGACGGATCAGCTCCTCTTTTGTGAATTTGTCCCCGGCAAAGATCTGGGGCAGCAGCACATCGAACATGGTGGTGGGCAGACTGATGGCCGCACCGGGCACGCCCAGAATGGCCACATCCCCCAGATAGGCCACCAGCGTCATGTTCCCCGGCTGAGCCGGGATGCCATGGCTCACGATCTCCGCCCCCAGCGTGCGGATGGCCGTGGGGGTCAGGTCGTCCGGGTCCACGGACATGCCGCCGGTAAAGATGAGAAAATCAGCGCCCTGATCCAGCCAGTTCCGGGCCGCGGAGACGATCATCTCCAGATCGTCGTCGCAGATGGTGACACCCAGGATCTCGCAGGGGTAATGCTTCAGCTTTGCCCGCACCACAGGCTCGAATTTATCCTTTATGCGGCCGGTATAGATCTCCGATCCCGTGACCACAACGCCCACCTTCATCTCCCGATAGGGCCGCAAGTCCAGAAGCTTTTTCCCCGCGCAGAGAGCCTCCGCCTGCTCGATCCGGGCCTCCCGGGTCACCAGAGGTACGATGCGCATGGAGGCCAGACGGTCCCCCGCCTCCACGGGATAGTGATCCGGCCGGGTGGCGATGGTGATATCCCCAATGGAATTGACCGCTTTCAGCAGCTCCGTATCCACCCGGAACATACCCCGCCGATCCGCCATCAGAAGGACCTTTCCCTCGGATGGCTCGGTATAATGGGCACCCTCCACCGGGGCCATGGCAGCCATACGCCGGGCGGCGTCTTCCTCGTGGATCTCGCCGGCGTTCTCTTCCCAGATGAACACCGTGCGCTTGCCGAGGTTCAGAAGTTCCTCCACATCCTCCTCCCGGATGACATGGCCCCGCTTGAAAGCGGCGCCCTTGAACCCGTCCCGCATGGCGGTTATATCGTGACAGAGGGTCATACCCACTGCATTTTGCACTTCGATCTTTTTCATATCAGAAATCCTTTCAGCTCCGTTCCGGCGGGGAGAGGCCCGCTTCCCGCAGGCACCGCTGCCAGGGCCTCACAGCCCATCAGACTGCTGACCACGGCATTTCCCTGGTCGCCGGTCTGAACAAACCGAACCCTTCCGTCCGACAGCTCAAGCCGTCCCCGGAGAAGCCGGGGCTTGGGGCTCTTTTTCCGAAAATCCCCCGCCAGAGTCACGGTGATCTCCCGCAGACGGGGCTCGCCGCGGCCGGCTAGCTTTCGGAGCGCCGGCAGAGCAACGGCATAAAAATTCGTCATGGCGGAGGCAGGATTGCCCGACAGACCGCACAGCAGCACGCCGTCCTTCATCCCATAGGCGCAGGCGCCGCCGGGCTTCAGATCGATCCCCGGCACCAGCATCTCCGCGCCCAGAAGCTCCATGGCGGCGGGGGTCATGTCATAATCCCCCACGGATACGCCGCCGGTGAGAACAATGGCGTCGCACCGGTCAAGGCCTCCGGCCATGCCGTCCCGCACCGCCTCGGCCGTGTCCCCGGCAATGCCGAGAAACACCGGCTCGCATCCGGCGGCGGCAAGGGCCGCCTCCAGCATATAGCGGTTGGTGTTGCGGATCTTTCCGGCGGGCAGCGGCTCCACCGTCTCGTCCACCACCTCGTTTCCGGTGGAGAGAACGCCCACGCGGGGCTTTTTGAATACGATCGGCGTATACACGCCCTGGGCCGCCAGCGTTCCGGCCAGACCGGGATCGATGCACTGCCCCGCTTCGGCCAGAATCTGTCCGACGGTCACATCCTCGCCCATGCGGACGATGTTCTGCCCGGATTTGAAAGGGGCAAAAACGGTCACGGTCTCGGCGGTATATTCCGTCTCCTCATACTTTACCACCGCGTCCGCTCCCGGAGGAATGGGCGCACCGGTGAGGATCTTCACCGCCGTTCCGGGGGTGACGGTTTTCGTGGGCACGGCGCCCGCGGCCACCTCTTCCAGGATGCGGAGCGTCACCGGGGTTTCCCGGCCGGCGTTTTTCACATCTTCCGCCCGGAAGGCATAGCCGTCATAGGGAGAGCGGTCAAAGGGCGGCACATTCTCCGCCGCCGTCAAAGGCCGGGCCAGGATGCGCCCCCCGCAAAGGGACAGGGGCACTTCCTCCGTCTCCACGGTCCCGACCGCTTCCAGCAGCAGGTCCCGCGCCGCTTCAAATCCGATGCTTTTCAACATAGTATTATCCTCTCAAAAGAAGGAGTTTCTCCGGCGGCAGATGCACGGTGAGCCGCTCCGCCCGCCGTTCCCGCCAGATTGCTTTGTCCGTTTCCCAACCGAAGGGAGTCTGGCACACCGTCCCCGCCGGGGACAGCATGGCCACAAAAGAGAAGGGATTTTCGATCTCTTCCACGAGATCACAGAAAACCTTGTTCGCTCCGGGTCCGAAAACCACATCGTGCATCCGGATGCCCACGAATTCCGCCGCCCCGGCCTCCCGGGGAAGCTCCAGCTCCACGCCCCAGTCCAAAGCCCGGACGCGGCGCTCCGTGATCTTTTCGATGCGGGAGATGTTCTTGCAGCCCGTAAGCATGGCCGCGGAGACCGTGCCGGGCGCGGCGAACACATCCATCTTCGTCCCCTGATTTTCCACCCGTCCGTCCTTCAGGATGGCCACCTGATCCGCCATGCGAAAAACCTCGTCCCGGTCATGGCTGACCAGCACCACCGTTTTTCCGAAGGACCGGATTACCGCGCGCACCTCCTGCTCCAGCCGGAAGCGCAGATGACTGTCCAGGGCGGAAAAGGGCTCGTCCAGAAGCAGGATCCGCGGCTCGGACACAAGGATCCGCGCCAGGGCCGCCCGCTGCTGCTGGCCGCCGGAGAGCCGGGAGGGATAGCGGTTTTTGAGTTCTTTCAGCCCAAAGCTGTCCAGGATCGCCTCCGCCCGCTCCCGGCGCGCGGCCTTGTCCTTTTCCCGAACGGCGCCGCACATCACATTCTGCCACACCGTCATATTGGGAAACAGGGCGTAATTCTGAAACAGGAAGCCGGTACGCCGCTCCTGGGGGGATAGATTGATCTTCTTCTCCGAATCGAAGAAGGTCACGCCATCCACCACGATGCGGCCCCGATCCGGGTGTTCAATGCCGGCAATGCACTTGAGCGTCATGCTTTTGCCGCAGCCGGAGGCACCCAGAAGCGCCAGGGTCTCCTCCCCGGTTTCCAGCTTCATGGAGAGGGTAAAGCTCCCCAGCTTTTTCTCGATATCCACATAAAGCGACATATCAGACCCCTCCTTTCGCCGCGCGGCGGCGGGGGCGGAAATCATTCCGCTCCAGAAGGTTCACCGCCAGCAGCACCGCCGCCGAGATGGCCATGTTCACCATGACCCACTTGAAGGCAAGGGCGTCATCGTTGGTGCGCCAGAGCTGATAGACCGTGGTGGAGATGGTGGCCGTGCGGCCGGGGGTATAGCCGGCAATCATGCTGGTGGCGCCGTATTCCCCCAGCGCCCGGGCAAAGGCCAGAACGGTGCCCGCCAGAATGCCCTCGCGGCAGTTGGGAATGCGGATGCGCCAGAAGATGTAGGTGTTGGAAAGACCCAGCGTCTTTCCCGCATAGGCAAGATTTTCGTCAAAGGCCTCAAAAGCGCCCCGGGCCGTGCGGTACATCAGCGGGAAAATGACCACGATGGTGGCAAAGATGGCCGACCACCAGGTCATGGTCAGCCGCACGCCGAAGACCTCCAGAAACCAGGCGCCGATCACGCGCTTCGGCCCCAGCACACGCAGCAGCAGATAGCCCACCACCGTGGGCGGAAGCACCAGGGGCAGCGTCAGAAACACGTCCAGAATGCCTTTCACAAGTCTGGGCAGCTTGGCGATGTAATAGGCGGCAAAAATGCCGAAAAAGAAAATAAAAACCGTGCTGATCCCCGCGATGCGCAGGGAGTTCCACAGAGGAAACCAGTCCATATTCTTCCTCCATATATGCGATGGTGCCGGAGGGCGGATTCAACGCCCTCCGGCTGTGGAATTTTTCGAACAAATCAGGCCATGGGAGTGAAGCCGACAGCCTCAAAAATGGCACTCGCCTCGGCGCCGGTGCAGAAATCCAGGAAGGCCTGGGCCAGCTCCGCATCGGAGGCAATGTTCAGCACGGCAGCAGGATAGATGACCTGGCCGCACATCTCGGCGGTAGCGGTATCCACGACTTCGAGGCCGGCGGAGAAAGCGTCGGTCTGATAGATGATGCCGCAGTCCACGGTGGCCTCGGAGACCTGAGTGGTGACTTCCTTCACATTGGAGCCATAGGTGACGGAACCGGCGTCCGCCAGATCCTCTTCGCTCAGTTCATAGTAAGCCAGGATCTTCTGGGTGTATTGACCCACGGGGACATCCTCGTTGCCCATAGCCAGGAAGACCTCGCCGTCGGCCAGCAGTTGGGCCAGCTGGTCATAGGATTCCACACCGGCGGGGTTGCCTTCGGGAACGGCCAGAGCGACTTTGTTCTCCAGAATGTTGAAGCGGGTATCCGCCAGAACAAAATCAAGACCCTCGGTGTTCACATCCTCGCTGGCGGTGATGTCCAGCTGGTTCATCTGCTTCTGACCGGCAGAAATGAACACATCGCACTCAGCGCCTTCCTGGATCTGTGTCTTCAGCGTGCCGGAGGAGTCGAAATTGAAGACGATCTCCACCTCGGGGTTGGCTTCCATGAACAGTTCGCCGATCTCGGTCAGCGTCTCGGTCATGGAGGCAGCGGCAAAGACGATCAGCTCGCCGGAATACGGGGAAACGGGAGCGGCGGCCTCTTCCTCGGCCTTGGCGGCCAGAGCGTCCACCGAGGACTGAAGCTCCGCCACAGCGGCAGCGATCTCATCGACCTTGGCCTCGGACGCACCGCAGCCGGCAAACAGGCACAGCATCAGGCAAAGGGCACAAAATACAGCAGCAATTCTTTTCATAGTTTTTCCTCCTGAAAACAAAAAATATCCGTCTTCTCAAGACGGATACAAAACTATGACCGGAGGCTGCACTCCGATTGCGCTGTATGCCGTCTCCTTTTCAAACAAGGAAGGCCGCTTTGTTTCCAAATACGACCCCGTGACAGCGTTTCGCTGTCAGGCCCGGGTTCCATAGCTCTCGCCGTAGGAACAGGGGCTCGAAGACTGTATAATTGTATCATTCTGCCATGAGGATGTCAAGAAATCTTCCGACACGAAAAAACGGCATGACCGAAGTCATGCCGTTCTTCATGTTTTTAAGCGACACTAAGCCGCAGGTAATTCGTTCAAGACGAGCGCGGGTTCTGCTGACGAGGGTGCATAGTTTGTGTATGTGACCGAAGTCAGCAGGTTCCGCAACGAAGCATTGGACGAATTTACAAGGCGCAATTACTTGCCGCCCATACCCTTCGCAGCAAAGTAAGGACCGCCGAACTCGTCCTTGACAGCCTGCTTGGCAGCCTCGAGCTCAGCCACGTCAACAGCGGCCAGAGCGGCGTTGACAGCCTCGATATCCAGAGCGGGCAGACCCAGCATCTCGCGGGCTTCCGCGGGAGTAGCGGGCTCGTCGCCGAAGGCGCGGATGGCGTTGGCAGCACGCTCCACCAGCATCATGTTGGTGGCCATGATCTTGTTGCCGTCCTTGTCGCGGCCGTAGACAACGTTGTCCTCCATGCCGACACGAACGCCGCCGCCATTGGCGAGAGCGTTGAACATGACAGGCAGGTGGCCCTTGCCGATGCCGAAAGCGGACCAGGTGATCTCCTTGGGCAGCTTGCCGGCAGCCTGCAGGTTCTTGGTCTCCTGGAGGAGGATCTGCAGGTCAGCGGGGGTGGCGTCCATGCCGCCCATAACGCCCAGGCAGTACTGGAAGTGCAGAGGAGCCTTCACATAGCCCTGCTTCCAGTAAGCGCCGATGGCACGCAGAGCGCCGAAGTCGAAGATCTCGAACTCGGGCTTGATGCCGCGCTCCTGGTACAGAGTGCCCAGATCCATGAGCATCTGGGGGCTGTTGTGGAACACGCCGCCGGGAACGCCCCAGTTGAAGGAGGAGGCGTCGAAGGTGCCCATCTCGATACCGGGAACATACTTGTGGTGCAGCATACGCATGGCGTTGCCATAGGGGGAGTCGTCGGAGACGCGGTTATCGCCGGAGGAGGTGCAGTTGACAATGATGTCGCAGTCCTTGTAGGAACGGATAGCCTTGATGGTCTCGTAGAACTTCACAGGATCCATGACGCCGGCGCCGTTGTCGTCGCGCATGTGCAGATGGCACACGGAAGCGCCAAGCTTCCAGCACTCATACACCTGAGCGGCAATGGCTTCGGGAGTCTCGGGAATGTCGTAGCCGGCGGGGGTAACAGCGCCGGTCATAGCGGCAGTGATGATAGTCTTAGCCATTAATTATTTCTCCTAATTGGAATTAGATTACATTCTCTCGTGCATCTTCAGCACTTCGATGATGACGTTGTCGCGGAAG
>CAZQFN010000058.1:0-8450 GCA_964592685.1 uncultured Oscillospiraceae bacterium
CCCTGGATCCACAACGTAAAGAACACCGACATGGTCATCGCCATCGACGACAATGACTCCCAGGAACTCATCCGTCTGTTCAACACCCCCGAGGGCATCG
This sequence comes from uncultured Oscillospiraceae bacterium, assembly GCA_964592685.1. GTDB lineage: Bacteria > Bacillota > Clostridia > Oscillospirales > Oscillospiraceae > CAJOIG01. Next base: position 101 of record CAZQFN010000058.1, read on the forward strand.
ACTTCCTCACCGGCGACCTGGGGCTCGACCCCGAATTCGTGAAGAAGCTCTCCTGGCTTGGCATCTCCGGCGTGGCGAATCTGCTCTGCTGCATCAAGATGGCCAAGTATTACGACTTCACCGAAAACGACGTAGTCGCCACTGTCCTCACCGACTCCATCGATATGTATGGCAGCCGGCTTCAGGAGCTGGAGGAACAGGACGGCGCCTATTCCCACGAGCGGGCCGCGGTGGACTATTACAGCCGTCTTCTCGGCCAGAAGACCGACAATCTTCTGGAACTGACCTATGCCGAGCGCAAGCGTGTCCACCATCTGAAGTATTACACCTGGGTCGAGCAGCAGGGCAAGACCGCCGAGGAACTGAATGCCCTCTGGTATGGCACCACCGAGTTCCAGGATGTCCACACCCAGGCCGCCGCCGTTGACGAGCTTATCATGGCCTTCAACGAGGCCGTCCGGAGCTGACAGGAGAATCGCCCATGACCGTAAAGGAAGCCATCGAATCCCGGCGCAGCGTCCGGGCCTATGAAAGCACCCCCCTGACAAAAGAACAGCTGACCGCCTTTCTGGAAGCCGCCCGTCTCGCCCCCTCCTGGAAGGATAAGCAGTGCTGGCGGGTGATGGTCATCACCGACCGGGAGACCATCCTTGGCCTTGCGCCTCTTCTGCGGAACAATCCCGGAGAGGACGTCTATAAGACCGCATCCTGCTTTGTGCTCTTTTTCGCCGATCCGGCCCTCAGCGGCAACCGGGACGAAAAGCCCTATTATATGACCGACATCGGTATCGCCATGGAAAACGCCGTTCTGGCCGCCACGGAGATGGGCCTGGGCACCTGCTGGGTTGGCGCTTTCACAGAGGCACCCATCAAAGAATATCTGGGCGTGCCGGAAGAACTTCGTCTCGTGGCGCTCACTCCCCTTGGCGTTCCCGCGGAAGCCCCCGCTCCCCGGCCCCGGATGGAGCTTTCCGATTTTGTCTGCCAGAACCGTTGGGGACAGCCGATGGACTGGAACACCATTTGATTTCTCTGACACATATGCAAAAAGCACCTGTTTTCCAAAAGAAAACCGGTGCTTTTTTGTTTTAAGGCGCAGATTCCGTTCATTCGCCGCCAAAGGCGTTTTTGAAAGCAGCAATGACGTTTTGGATGAACTGCACCACTTTCTGACCGAAGGTCAGCGCCTGATCGGCATACTGGGACACCGTCTCAAGGGTCCCCTTGAACTGCTCCACCTTTTCCTGCAGATCGGCAATGGACAGACCCTGCAGACCGCGGCAAAGGCTTATAAGCTTATCCACCAGCGCAGAATCCAGCGTATAGCCATAATCAGCGGCGATCTCCTCGATCTGGGCACGAAGTTCCTCATCGGACATTTTTTCGATTTCGTCCAGCATGAGCTTCAGCTCATTCACGATGGCGACGGCATCCGCCTCATCAATCTCCTCGGCGAGCTCCGCCGTAGTCACAAGCTCATCGGCGGCCACTTCCTTCGCCTCTTCCACAAGCTCCGTTCCGGTGATGTCCTCATAGGCCTTGTAAATACCGGTCAGCGCCGCGGTTCCGGACACGGAAAAGGGCGCGCCCACCTTTACCTCCGCGTCATAAATACCCGCGGTCATAAGGGCCGAGCGATACATATCCTCCGTGCACCAGCTGATGTTATTTGTGGACACAGTCAGGCCCTTACCCTCTTCCAGGAGCTTTATGTACACACAGGAGATGCTACGGGTGCCAATGACCGATTCTTCCACAAGTCCTTCCAGATAGTCCCGCTCCTCAGCGTTGGTAACGGTGAGTTCCGTCACGGAGCCACGCTCCAGACCAAACTGACCATACACCGTTGCGATCTGGTCATCCGAAAGATTCGCGCCGATCACAGCCCGGGCCTCCCCGGTATTCGCCGCCAGCACCGGCACACACAGCCCGAAGACCATGCACACCGCCAGCAGCAGACTCAACAGTTTTTTCATAGGTTCAATCCTTTCCCAGTTCGGCCGCCGCCTTTTTGCAGGCAGCCGCCTTCTGACGACAGACCTCTCCTTCCTTATCCTGAGCCAGGATGTAAATTTTGATCTTAGGCTCCGTTCCGGAGGGTCGAATGATAAAGTTTGTATCGTTTTCCAGCTCAAAATAGAGCACATTGGAGCCGGAAAGCTCTGTCTGTCCCACAGGCCCCAGCCCCGGCACCGTGATGGTGCCGTCCCGGTAGTCGCGGATGCGGATGATCCGCTCCCCGGCGAACTCCGTGGGAGGCGTTTCCCGCAGACTCGTCATCAGCGCCGCCATGCGCTCCGGTCCGTCTACGCCTTCCATATAGAGGTTAATGCTCTCCTCAATGAAATAGCCGTATTTTTCATACAGCGCATCCACCGCATCCAGGAGGGTCATGCCATTGCTGTAATAACAGGCCGCCATTTCCGCGATCATCATGCTGGCCGTGACGGCATCCTTGTCCCGGACGAAATCGCCCATCATATAGCCATAGCTCTCCTCGAAGGCCAGAACATACTGATAGCTGTCCTCCGCGGCATACCGGGCAATCTTCTCGGCCATGAATTTGAAACCGGTGAAGGTCTCCTCAAAGTGAACATCGTTCGCCCGGCAGATGGCGCGGGTCATCCCCGTGGATACGATGGTGGAGAGAATAGCGGGCTTTTCCGGCATGGTGCCGGTACGGCGGCGGGCCGTAATGATATAATCCGCCAGCAACGCGCCCATCTGGTTTCCGGTGATGGTATGATATTCCCCATCCTTGCCCAGCGCCATAACACCCACACGGTCCGAATCGGGGTCCGTGCCGATGATAAGCTCGCTCTGAACCTTTTTTGCCAGGTCTACCGCCAGATAAAACCCTTCGGGGTTTTCCGGATTGGGGCTTTCCACGGTGGGGAAATCACCATCAATGACCATCTGCTCCGGCACCTGGTGGATATGGGCAATACCCAGACGGCGCAGCGCCTCCGGCACCAGCTTATAACCCGCGCCATGGAAGGGCGTATAGACGATCCGGAACCGGTCCGCCACCGCCTTCACACAGGCAGGATCAATGGCCTGAGCCAGAACATTCTTCAAAAACGCCTCGTCCGTTTCCGCGCCGATATACTCAACGGCACCCTTTTCCAGCGCCGCCGCAAAAGGCATGGTGGCCACGCCGGTAAAGATGTCGATCCCCTCCATGCGTCTGGCCACTTCCGCGGCATGCTGCGGGGGCAGCTGAGCACCGTCGGCCCAATAGACCTTATAGCCATTGTAGGCGCTGGGGTTATGGCTGGCCGTAATGTTGATGCCCGCCACGGCACCGTAATGACGCACGGCAAAAGAGAGCTCCGGCGTGGGCCGCAGAGAATCAAACAGCCGCACATGGATGCCATTCGCCGCACAGACGCAGGCCGCCTCCGCCGCAAATTCCCGGCTGTTGTTCCGGCAGTCATAGCAGATGACCACACCCCGGCGGCGGGCTTCCTCCCCCTCTGCCAGAATGAGACCGGCAAAAGCCTGTGTGGCCCAGCGGACCGTATGAACGTTCATGCGGGCAAGACCGGTTCCCATCACGCCCCGCAGTCCGGCCGTACCAAACTCCAGCGGGCCGCGAAAACGGCTCTTGATCTGTTCCTCATCCCCGCGGACGGCGTCCAGCTCCCGCCATTCCTCCTCCGAAAGAGCAGGACTGTCCAGCCAGCGCTCAAATTCCTTCCTGTAATCCGTCATCATCCGGTTCTCCCTCCAGAAGTTCTTTCGCCTCGTCCAGCCGGGACGCGGGCACATAGAGCTCCACGCCGTTTCCGCTCATGCCCAGGATGAGCTGTCCAAAGGCACCGTCTCCCGGGAGGCGGCGGACACTGGGGATGTCATAGGACTCCAGCATAGACTGGATCATGTCCGCCTCCATATCCAGCGGGGAGCAATGGATCAGAAAAGCGGGCTCTTCCGGCTGTCCATCGGCCGTTTTGGGCCAGGCGTCGTAGGTTTTGCCGTATTCACGGCGACCCCATGATAGCATAATCATTACCTCGTTTCGGTCCGGCCGGAGAGCCTGTCCCCTGCCGGAATGTGATTATTTATGATACTTTGCGCCCGCGTTTATGGTGAAGGCGCGGTAGATCTGTTCCAGGAGCATCACTCTCGCCAAATGATGCGGAAAGGTCATATCCGACATAGAGAGCTTCCAGTCGGCCAGCTTTTTCACCGCAGGGGAGAGTCCCTCGGACCCGCCGATCAGGAAACACACCCGGCTTTTCCCCTCCAGCGCGATCTGCTCCATGCGCCGGGCAAGGCCCGGACTGTCTGTCTTCTGCCCCTCGATGCACATGGCGACCACATAGGCCCCCTTGGGTATTTTGGGCAGAGGATCGCCCTCCTCCGGCAGTTCAATGATCTCCGGCTGGCAATAGCCGGAAAGCCGTTTCATATATTCCTCGCAGGCACCCAGATAGTATTTTTCTTTCAGGCGGCCCTGGCAGATAACAGTCACACGCAGCATGGCTCCACACTCACTTCCAGCCGCCCCAGCTCCGGGGCAAGGCATATTCTGGCACAGGTCCCCTCCAAACCCCGTCGAACGGTGCGCAAAGCGAGACCGGGGACATTGTTTTCCCGGGAGATATGTCCCAGAATCACCGTGCCGGTGCCCCGCTGAGCCAGCACCGAGGCAAGCCAGGTGCATTCGGCGTTGGAGAGATGCCCCGTAGGGGCCAGGATGCGCTTTTTCAGCGCCATGGGATAGGGCCCCGCCTTCAGCATGGCAACATCGTGATTCGCCTCGATGAGCACCGCGTCCGCTCCGGTGAGATAGCGGAGCATGGTGTCCGTGACGCAGCCGGTATCCGTGGCCAGAGCAAAAACCGCGCCGTCCGCCTCCAGGCGATACCCCACGCTCTGAGGCGTATCATGCGGCGTCGGGAAGGGGATCACATTCATCGCTCCCATGGCCATGGGGCACTCCGGACGGATGGTCTCCACCAACATAGACAATGCCCCCGGCAGTGTCCGGCGCAGATGGCCGGCCACTGTCTCAGGGGCATATACACGCACAGGAAGCTGTTTAAGCAAAACGGGAAGCCCCTTCGTGTGATCGGAGTGTTCATGTGTGATAAAAATACCGTCCGGCGCGGAAACGCCGCTTTCGGAAAGAGCCGAGCGGATGCGCCGGGCCGAGAGACCGGCATCCAGCAGCACACTGGTGCCGCCGCCCTGGACCAGGGCGCAATTGCCCGTGGACCCGCTGGCAAAAACGGTAAGCTTCATATCAGCCGGCAGCCCACTCGGCAGACCGGGCTTCCGGTTCGTCGGGCTCATCCACACAGCGGATGTCGGCCCCAAGAGCCTGAAGCTTTCCGACAATATTCTGATACCCGCGCTCGATGAACTGGATATCCTCCACTTTGGTGATGCCCTCGGCGGCAAGTCCGGCAATGACGATGGCCGCACCGGCCCGCAGGTCACAGGCCTTCACCGTGGCTCCGGTAAGGCGGTCCACACCCTCGATGAAGGCCGTGCGGTCCTCCACCTGGATATGAGCGCCCATTTTCTTCAGCTCGTTTACGTATTTATAGCGGTTATCCCAAACATCCTCGGTTACCAGGCTGACACCCTCCGCGCAGCACAGGACCGCGCTCAACTGGGGCTGCATATCCGTGGGGAACCCGGGATAGGGCTTTGTTTTCACATTGGTGTTGGTGAGAGGACCATCCCGGTGCACGAGGACATAATCGTCCCCCTCTTCCACATCCACATTCATCTCCCGCAGTTTGGAGGAAATGCAGTCCAGATGCTTGGGGATGACGTTGGACACGCGCACGGCGCCGCCGGCGGCCGCCACGGCCGCCATATAGGTGCCGGCCTCGATCTGATCGGGGATCAGCGCATAGGTGCCGCCATGGAGCTCCTTCACGCCCCGGATCTTGATAACGTCCGTACCGGCGCCGCGGATGTCCGCGCCCATGGAATTGAGGAAGTTGGCAAGGTCCACAATATGGGGCTCGCGGGCTACGTTTTCAAGGACCGTCATGCCTTCCGCCGTGGCGGCGGCGATGATGACATTGATCGTTGCGCCCACAGAGACTTTATCAAAATAAATCTTTGTGCCGCGGAGACGGCCGTTGCGCGCCTCGGCACGGATAAACCCGCCGGACACATCCATATTCGCGCCCAGAGCCCGGAAGCCCTTCACATGCTGATCAATGGGACGAACGCCAAAGTTGCAGCCACCGGGCATGGTGCTGCAGGCACGGCCGAACCGGCCCAGCATGGCGCCAATAAGATAATAGCTGGCACGGATGCGCCGGGTCAGGCGCCAGACATCCTCCGGCAGAGTGTCCATCTGCACGTTGGTGCAGTCGATCTCCACCGTAGAGCGATTTATCATTTTCACTTCCGCGCCCATATAGGAAAGGACGCGCAGAAGAGTATCGGTATCGCTGATTTGGGGCAGGTTTTCAAGCCGACACACGCCGCGGACCATGATGGCCGCGGGGATGATGGCCACCGCCGCATTTTTCGCGCCGGAGATCTCCACCTCGCCATGGAGGGGGTTCCCGCCGCGGATAATATATTTTTCCATGTGTTAACTCCAGATATAATATCGGATTATGGCATACAAAACGGACAGAAAACGACATTTTTCTGTCAACTTTTTCTCAGTTTACCATAAATACGGGCAAAAATCAATCCTTGCGCAGATACCGCTCCACTTTCATAAGACCGGCAACCGTTTTGGCGTCGTGGATCGTCCCGTCATCCACCATTTTCATCAGCTCGCTCAGCGGCATTTTCTCCACATCCAGAAACTCGTTGGGATCGGGATGGGCTTCCCCCTGCTTCAGTCCCATGGCCAGGTAAATGTAGAGCCGCTCGGTGGAAAACCCGGGCGAGGTATAGATATGGCCCAGATCCACCCACTGTTCCGCCTCGAGACCGGTCTCCTCGCTCAGCTCCCGCACAGCCGCCGGAAGGGGCTCCTCCCCTTTTTCCAGCTTGCCCGCCGGAAGCTCCAGAAGATGATCCCCAAAGGGATACCGGAACTGGCGCACAACCGTGACCATTTCGTTTTCGTCCACCGCGGCCACGCACACGCCGCCGGGATGGTGGACCACCTCGCGCATGGTGATGAAATCGTTTTGCAGTTTCACCATATCCACGCTCACATCCACAATGATGCCGTTATATGTATTCACTCGCCGTATGGCTTTTTCCGTATAATCCATCGGATACCTCGTTTGTTACAAAAAGGTTACTAAAGTTACTATTGGTGACTAGTATACCATATCCGTTTTGAAATTACCACATTTTTATTCTATGCTCCTGCATTGGATTTGTTCTATACTTATTTTGAGATTTCTACGAATCGGAGGTCATACATATGCGCAAAATGGAAGCCGGGCCGTCGTCCGTGTCCATCTGGCTTTGCGGGGAGACCCTCTCCCGCCGGGAGTCGGTGTGCGAATTGGTGAAAAAGGCGCTGACCGGGGCGGGTCTTGCCCCCTGGCCATCCGTGGAGGCTGAATGCTATTCCGGCGGCGGGGATACCCTTATCCTGGCCCGTCCCGGCGTCCCCCGACCGAAAGCTTTCTGGTTCCGGGATCTGGAAACACTGGCAAAAGCCGTCTCCTCCTGCCCCGACGGAGACAGTGCTCTTTACCGTGCGGACGGAGGCTATCTTCTGGTCCTCCCCGGAGGGCCAGCCCCACTCCCTTTATATGAATACAGCGAGGAGCGCACCCTTTCCCCGCTGTGGGAGACACACGCTCTGGAACAGGAAACCCAGCTTTTCCCCCGGGAGGCCATAAAGGAGCTGAAGGGTTTCTTTTCGACTTTTCACCTGTGATATAGTTCTGTTTGCGAAATGTGTTCGTTTGTAGTATAATAGGCACACATGGGAAATTATTCCCAAAAACCACGCGCAGGACCGAGGTGAACCCATTGGCCGCCAAAGCAAAAGGAACCAAGCAGATCGCCGCCAACCGCAAGGCGCTTCACGACTATTTTGTTCTGGAGCGGTTTGAAGCCGGCATCGAGCTGACCGGCACCGAAGTAAAATCCATCCGCGCCGGCACACTGAACATGAAAGACTGTTATGCCCGGGTGAAAGACGGCGAGCTTTGGGTCCAGGGGATGCACATCAGCCCCTATAAGCAGGGCAGTTATTTCAATCCCGACCCGGACCGCCCCAGAAGGCTTCTGATGCACAAGCGGGAGATCACCCGCCTTGGCTCCAAGGTAAAGCTGGAGGGTCTGGCTCTGGTGCCCCTGTCCCTGTATTTCAAGGACAGCTATGTTAAAGTGGAACTGGGCCTGTGCAAGGGCAAAAAACTATACGATAAGCGGAACGACGCCGCGGAAAAAAGCG
>CAZQFN010000059.1:0-8319 GCA_964592685.1 uncultured Oscillospiraceae bacterium
GACCTGGAGTGGTTCCAGTACTGGCGCAGCTTCTGCCACCAGTGGCTGCTGGATCTGGGCATGAACGACGAGTATCTCCGTCTCCGCGACCATGAGCCCGAGGAGCTGAGCTTCTATTCCAAGGCCACCACCGACTTTGAGTATCTCTTCCCCTTCGGCTGGGGCGAGCTGTGGGGCATTGCCGACCGCACCGATTACGACCTGACTCAGCATCAGACCTTCTCCGGCGAAAAGATGGAATACAAGCAGGAAGGCATGGCCGAGGGCTATGTCCCCTATGTCATCGAGCCCTCTCTGGGCGCCGACCGCGCCATGCTGGCCTTCCTTATCGACGCTTACGACGAGGAGCAGGTGGGCGTGGACAAGAAGGGCAACCCCGACATCCGCACCGTGCTGCATCTCCATCCCCAGCTGGCTCCCTATAAGTGCGCCATCCTGCCTCTCAGCAAGAAGGAAGTTCTCACCGGCCCCGCCAAGGAACTCTATGCCCAGCTGAGCAAGGAATTCTCCTGCGATTACGACGAGACCGGTTCCATCGGCAAGCGCTATCGCCGCGAGGACGAGATCGGCACACCCTTCTGCGTCACTCTGGACTTCCAGACCGTGGGCGACGATACCATGGAGGCCGACCACTGCGTCACCGTCCGCGAGCGCGATTCCATGGAGCAGGTCCGCATCCCCATGAGCGAAGTCGCCGCCTACATCGCCGAGCGCATTAAGTATTGATGAACAGCGAGAGCCAGACCCCCACCCCTACCGAAACGGAAGGAAAGCTCACCGCCGGTCAGGCCTTTGTGAAAAACATCCGCCCCGCCGGGTGCGCCCTGTTCCTCATTCTGGCCATTCTGGTAGCCGCCGTGTGCCTTACATCCGGACGCGATCCCGTCCCCGGATACGAAGCGCCCCGGACCATGGAATACTACGCCGAAAACCCGGAGGCCCTGGTCTCCGAGCTGGAAGACAACCTCTTCCCCGCCCTGGAGTATGACATGTCCGCCACCCTCACCGGCGACACCGTCACTGTCACGATCGAGGACGAGAACTTCGTCATCGGCCGCGCCGCCATCCTGCGGTATTTCGACGAATCCCTGTTCGTTTTCGAGCGGGGCTGAAAAACGATATAAAAACTCTGCCCTGACCGGTTTCGGTCAGGGCAGAGCGATTTCTACGGGTCTGTTCAGTTTTATACCGTCCGGGGTCACACGGCAGTCGTATGCCAGAATTTCCACCCCGGCGGCATGGGCCTCCCGGAGGGCTTTGCCGAAGGCGGGATCGGTTTCATCGTTTGGCTCAAAACGCTCGACGCCCTCCATCTGGATCACAAAAAGGACATATCCCTTTCCGGAAAACGCCGCCAGATGGCGCAGATGCTTCGCACCCCGCAGCGTGGGCGCATCGGGAAATCTGGCCACATTGTCCCTCTCCAGGGTAACGCCCTTCACCTCAAGCAGCGCCAGTTCCGGCGTAAGGGCCCCGAAATCAAACCGGCTGTCCCCCTGGGTATACTCCGGGCGGATAACGCTTCCGGCCGGGAACAGATTTCCCTCCGAAAGCCATTCCTGCACAGCCTTGTTGGGGGCCTGACTGTCCATGTTGATGAGGCGTTTTCCCTTCTCCACCGCCACCAGATCATAGCGTGTTTTGCGGGCGTTTGGCACTCCCGCCTTCCCCCAGGAGTCCGCAAGATACACCGTGGCCCCGGGGACCAGAAGCTCCCGGCAGCGGCCGGTGTTCTTCACATGGACGGTCTCTTCCCGCCCTTCCGCCTCCACATGGGCAATAAATCGGTTCGGCCGGTCGAGAAACCGGCCGGCCGTAATTTTTTCATATCGCATCTCAGCGCACCGCCTGAAGGAGCTTTTTGGTGTACTCCTGCTGAGGGTTGTCGTAGATCTCGTCCACAGTCCCCTCCTCGATGATCCGGCCGCCCTCCATGACGATGACCCGGTCGCAGATGGAATAGACCACGTTCAAGTCATGGCTGATGAAGAGATAGCTCAACTCCATATCCCGGCGCAGATCCCATAGAAGGTCCAGTATCTGGGCCTGAATGGTAACATCCAGCGCGGACACCGGCTCATCCGCAATGATGAATTTGGGCCGCTGGATAAGGGCCAGCGCGATGGACACACGCTGGCGCTGACCGCCGGAGAGCTGCCGGGGCTTGGCGTCGGCATGCTCTTTGGTAAGACCCACCCGTTCCAGAATGTCCTTCACCCGGCGCTGCCGCTCGGCCTTGTTGTATTTTCCATAGATGCGCAGCGGCTCCTCCAGGATCCAGCCCACATCCTTGGCGGGGTTCAGACTCCCGCCGGGGTCCTGGAACACCATCTGAGGCCGCTTGGTATAATGGACGATCTGCCCTTGGATATTTTTCGGGGGGATCATGCCCAGAATGGCCTTGGACAGCGTGGACTTGCCGCAGCCCGACTCGCCCACAAGACCCAGGATCTCGCCCTTATTTACATGAAAGCTCACATCGTGCAGCGCCTGAAAACTGGACTTGCCGCCCAGAACTCCGTGGTCGGTATACTGCACGGTGAGGTGATTGACTTCCAACACTTTCTCAGTCATGGCGTTTCCTCGTGGGGATGGCGGCGATGAGCCGCCTGGTATATTCGTCCTGGGGATGATTGAATACGTCATCGGTTCTTCCCCGCTCCACGATCTCCCCACGGTACATCACCGCCACATTTTCACACAGACGGCGCACCACGGAAAGGTCGTGACTGATGAGCAGGATACCCACGCCGAAGCGCCGGTTCATGTCCTTCAGAAGCTCCAGGATCTGAGCCTGAACCGTCACATCCAGCGCGGTGGTAGGCTCATCGCAGATGAGCAGCTTGGGCCGGATGACCATGGCGGAGGCGATAATGGCCCGCTGACGCTGGCCACCGGAAAGCTGATGGGGGTATTTCATATAGGTGGTCTCAGGATCGGGGAGCCCCACCTGTTCCATGGCCTCCAGCGCAAGACGCTTTCGCTCCGCGGGCGACATATCCGTATGGATCTTGAGCGTTTCCTCGATCTGCTTCCCCACCCGCATAAGGGGGTTCAGACTCGTCATGGGTTCCTGAAACACCACACCGATGTCCCGGCCCTGGATGGCGCGAAGCTCCTCCCGGGAGCAGGTGAGAAGGTCTTTCCCCTCAAAGAGGATCCGGCCGGTCATCTCCACCTTGGAGCGGAGGATCAGCCCGGAGAGGGCCATAGCCGTGACGGTCTTGCCGCTGCCGGATTCCCCCACAAGGCCCAACCGTTCCCCGGCGGCCATAGAGAGATCGATGCCCCGGACGGCCTTCTTGCCGTTGGAGAGAAATGTCACCCGAAGGTCGCGGATATCAAGCATCTTTCTTCCCTCCCAGCCCCTCGCTGATGAGACCGAAGCCCAGCACCAGCAGAATGATGGCCGCGCCCACGCTCAAAGCATACCAGGGAGCGGACAGAAGATAGGTCTGGGCCTCGCTGAGCATGCGCCCCAGACTGGGGTCCGGCGGCTGCACGCCCACACCCAGATAGCTCATGGACGCCTCGGCCAGAACGGCGTTGTTGAAGCCGATGGCAACCGCGCTCAAAACCACGGGAACGATGTTCGGCATGATGTGCACAAACAGGATGCGCATATCCCCCACGCCCATCAGCTTCGCGCAACGGACATAGTCCAAAGCCTTCTGCTTTGCCACTTCCGTGCGCACGATGCGGGAGAAGCTGGGAATGAACAGAATGCCCAGAGCAATGATGATGTTATACTTGCCGCCGCCCAGAATGGCGATGAGCACAAGGCACAGCAGGATACTGGGGAAGGCGGTGATGGCGTCGCAGATGCGCATGAGAAGCTCGTCCAGCCAGCCGCCGTAATACCCGGTCAGCCCGCCCACCAGAAGCCCCACCACCAGACCGATGGCCACGGTGGTGGCCGCGATGAAGAAGGTGGCCCCGGCGCCCTCCACCACACGGGAGAGAATATCCCGCCCGAAGTTATCGGTCCCCAGAGGATGGGCCAGACCGGGCGCCGCCAGACGGGCAGATCCGTCCATGGCATTGGGGTCATAGGGCGTCCAGAAGGCGCCCACCAGAATAACGGCCAGCATAAACGCCGTGATGATCACGCCGGCCCGATATGTTTTGTTTTTTCTGTCGATCATAACTCAGCTCAGCCTCACCCGGGGGTCGATATACTGGGTGATAATGTCCGCCAGGTAGTTCATGAAGACCACCACAAAAGAAATCATCACCACAATGCACTGGACCACGGGAAAATCCCGGTTTCCGATGCTGGTAACCAGAAGCCGGCCAAGACCCGGCAGGGCGAAAACCTGCTCCACGATGATGGAGCCGGCCACAATATCCGCCAGCGTCATGGCCAGGAAGGTGATCACCGGCAGGATGGCATTGCGCAGCACATGGCCCCGGATCACATCCCAGCGGGAATTGCCCCGGCTGTAAGCCGTGCGGACATAGTCCATATCCATCTGTCCGATGATAGACGAGCGCAGAAGCTTTGTCACCATGGCCGCCTTGGGAATGGCGATGGCCAGCGCCGGGAACATCAGATAGCCGACGGAACCCCAGAAGCTCGTTTCAAAGCCCACGAAGTATCCCGGCATGAACCACTCCAGCACCAGACCGAAAACATAAGTAAACAGAATGCCGATGAAAAACGGCGGTATGGACATGAACACCTGGTTCATGCCCACGAAAAACCGATCCAGTTTCCCGGACTGATACCGGGCCAGGGTGATGCCCATGGGAATGCTCACCACAATGGTGATCAGCCATGACAACAGGGAGAGGGCCGCCGTGACGGCGACCTTCCCCCGAATGGTTTCCAGAACCGGAATGCCATAGCTGTAGCTGTCGCCCCAATCCCCCCGCAGCGCACTGGTGAGCCAGTCAAAATAGCGCACGAACACATTCCGGTCCAGCCCCAGTTCCACCCGGAGGGACGCCGCCCGCTCGGGGGTGGCGTCCAGCCCCAGGATCATGGTCGTAGGGTCGCCGGGCACGATCTGGAAGGCCAGAAAGGCCAGCAGGGATATGAGGAGCAGCGTGATGATAAGCACGCCCGTTTTTTTCAGAATGTATCGCACGATTTCCTTATCCGATCCGGTAAATTGTAGTCAGATCCATCACATAGAGAGGATAGAACTCATAGCCGCCCACATCCGGCTGCATGGCCACGAATTCCGCCAGGTCCTGGGTATAGACACTGGCCGCCTCCTGAGTGAGGATGAGCTGGCACTCCTTAAAGGCCTCGATCTGCGCGGCCTCGTCCACCGTGGTGACCGCCTTCTCATAGGCCGCGTCGTAGGCCTCGCTCACATAGCCGATAAAGTTTTTTTCGCTGTCGCTGGTGTAGCGCTCCAGCAGAGAGGAGGCCGCCAGCGTGGAAGCCACAAGACCGGTGATAGTGGCGTCAAAATTCCGGCCCTGATAGACCTCAGACAGCCAAGTCGCCCATTCCACCTGCTCCAGTCCGGCATCAATGCCCGCCTGGCGCAGAAGCTCCACCATGACCTCGCCGGTCTCCACATGGGGCGTATAGTTGGAGGGAACGGTGATGGTGAAGGCAAAGCCGTCGGGATAGCCCGCCTCCGCCAGAAGCTCCTGAGCCTTCTCCACATTGGCCTCGTAGTAATTTGTCGTTTCGTCGTTATAGAACTTACCGAACGCGGGATAGACCGCGCTGCCCAGCATAGTGCCGTGACCGGCACCGGCCAGGTCAATGATCATCTGCTTGTCCAAGATGTAGCACAGGGCCTGACGCACACGAACATCGTTAAAGGGCTCCACGTTGTGGTTGAGATAAAGGGCCTGCACCAGATTCATGCTGCCCTCCAGCACCGTCAGCTTGCCCAACTCCGCCACCTGAGTGGCAGACAGATGAATGGCCATATCGATGGCGCCGGACTGCAGACTCATAACAAGCGTCTGTCCGTCCTCGATGACCTTCAGGATCACCTTGTCCACATAGGCGCCTTCGCCCCAGTAATCCCCGAACTTCTCCAGGATGATGTTGTCCTGCACGGTGCGGGAAACATACTTAAAGGGGCCCGTGCCGATCATTTCCCGGGCGGGGTCGTTCCCCTCGGGGATGATGGCGACGGTGGTATAGGCAATGAACTCCGCATCGGGCGCGGAGAGGGTAATGACCACGGTGCGGTCATCGGCGGCCTCCACAGAGGCAATGCCGCTCAGCGTGTCCACCAGAATCTCACCGGTTTCGAGACCCGCAGCTCTTTTCAGAGAATAGACAACATCCCCGACCGTGACCGTCTCTCCGTTGTGGAACCTGACACCTTCACGCAGGATGAACGTATAGACGTCAGCGGTTTCATTCACGGTATAATCTTCGGCTACGGCGGGGATGAGATTTCCTTCAGAATCAGGCTTCATAAGGCCTTCAAAGATATTAAAGAGGACTTCTCTGGTTCCTGCCGACGCGGAAGACACGTGAGGGTCAAGACTGCTGTCCAGATCTGCGGCGATGCCTACGGTGATCTCTCCTCCGTAGAGCTTCTCGCCGGTGGAGCCGGTGGAAACATTGGCGGTTTCCGTGGTTGTTTCTGTCGGTGCTGCCTCGGACTCACCGCCTCCGCATCCGCAGAGTGCAGCTGTCATGAGCACTGCCAGAACAAGGGTGAGAATACGTTTTGTCATAATGCTTGTTTTCTCCTTTTGGCTCCAATATTAAATTATAGTTTCACTTCCCTGTCGGGATAGCAGGGCGAGAATAGCATATATCGCAGGGAAAGTCAAGCATTCCGGCGCTTTTCCGGCGCCAAGCGCAAAGAGGCGGAGGCCGTGGGCCTCCACCTCTGTTTTCTTATTTTGCGTATTCCACGGCCTTGGTCTCCCGCAGGACATGGACCTTGATCTGACCGGGGTAAGTGAGCTCTTCCTCGATCTTCTTGGCAATATCCCGGGCCAGAAGGGTCATCTGGTCCTCGGAAACCTGGTCGGGCTTGACCATCACGCGGATCTCGCGGCCCGCCTGGATGGCATAGCAGGATTCGATGCCGGCAAAGGACATGGTGACCTCCTCCAGCTTCTCCAGACGTTTGACATAGTTTTCGATGTTCTCCCGTCGGGCGCCGGGGCGGCCGGCGGAGATGGCATCCGCAGCCTGCACGATGCAGGCAATGACCGTCTGCGGCTCCACATCGCCGTGATGGGCGTGGATAGCGTGGATAACGGCCTCGGATTCCTTATACTTTTTGGCAACCTCCACGCCAATGGTGACATGGCTGCCCTCCACCTCGTGGTCAATGCTCTTGCCGATATCGTGGAGAAGGCCCGCGCGCTTGGCGGTAGCCACGTCCACACCCAGCTCCGCAGCGATAAGACCGGAGATGAAGGCCACCTCCATGGAGTGGTTCAGAACGTTCTGACCGTAGCTGGTGCGGTACTTCTGGCGTCCCAGAAGCTTCACGAGTTCGGGATGCAGCCCGTGAACACTGGTCTCAAACACAGCGCGCTCGCCCTCGGACTTGATGGTGTTGTTGACCTCTTTCTGGGCTTTGGCCACCATTTCCTCGATGCGGGCGGGGTGAATGCGTCCGTCGGCGATAAGCTTTTCCAGTGCAAGACGGGCCACCTCGCGGCGAACGGGATCAAAGCTGGAGACCGTGATGGCCTCGGGGGTATCGTCGATGATGAGATCGACGCCGGTAAGCATTTCGATGGAGCGGATATTCCGTCCCTCGCGGCCGATGATGCGGCCTTTCATTTCGTCGTTTGGCAGACTGACCACGGAAACAGTCACTTCGCTGGCGTGGTCCGCGGCACAGCGCTGGATGGCCAGAGCGATGACCTCCCGGGCACGCGCCTCCGCCTCTTCCTTGAACTGGGCCTCGATCTCCCGCACCTTCACGGCCTGCTCGTGGGTCACTTCGCTGGCCAGAGAATCGATCAGGAGAGCTTTCGCCTCCTCGGCGGTATATCCGGAGATGCGTTCCAGCACCTCAAGCTGGGAATTCTTCAGGCGGGTAACTTCCTCCTGCTGGGCTTCCACCTCGGAGATCTTCTTTGTGAGCAGCTCGTTTTTCCGGTCGATGGCGTCCGTCTTTTTGTCGAGATGCTCTTCCTTCTGCTGGAGACGGTGTTCCTGCTTGGAAAGCTCGGCTCTCCGCTCCTTGACCTCGCGCTCATATTCGGCGCGGCTTTTGTGTATTTCTTCTTTTGCCTCCAGGAGAGCTTCACGCTTTTTGCTCTCGGCGGATTTGATGGCTTCATTGAGTATACGCTTCGCTTCTTCCTCCGCGGAGCCGATCTCCCGTTCACCCACGCGCTTGCGGAATACGATTCCCGCAGCAAAGG
>CAZQFN010000060.1:0-8236 GCA_964592685.1 uncultured Oscillospiraceae bacterium
CACCGCAATTACATCCGGGAGGGCATATGCCCTCCCTTTTTTGCGGCAAAGAGAGGATTCCCCGCCCGGGTTTTCCTCTCTCTTTATTTTTCCTTATTGTTTCTTCCCGTCATCTTATGCTATACTTATGCTCTGGAGGCGAGATATACATATGACCAGCGAATACTCTTTGCTTATGACAAAACGGCGGCCTGCCTTCCTCCGGGGTATGAAAGATGGCATCCCCATCGGCCTTGGCTATCTGGCAGTCTCCTTTTCCCTTGGCATCGCGGCAAAAAACGCGGGCCTGACCCCTTTTCAGGGATTTCTGGCAAGTCTCCTCTGCAACGCGTCCGCCGGCGAATATGTGGGCTTCACCCTCATCGCCGCCAGCGCCACCTATCTGGAGATCGCCCTGGCCACACTGGTGGCCAACGCCCGGTATCTTCTCATGAGCTGCGCCATGAGCCAGCGCATGGCCCCGGGCACGCCCCTGCACCACCGGCTTCTCATGGCCGTCCATATTACGGACGAGCTTTTCGGCATCGCCATCGCCCGCCCGGGATATCTGAATCCATACTACTCCTATGGCGCGGTGCTCTCCGCCGCCCCCTGCTGGGCCGTTGGCACGGCGCTGGGCGTCATCGCGGGAAATCTTCTTCCCATGCGGCTCGTCAGCGCCTTCAGCGTGGCGCTGTATGGCATGTTCCTGGCGGTCATCATCCCGCCGGCCAAGCGCAACCCCGTCATTCTGGGTCTGGTGCTGATCGGCTTCGCCGCAAGCTTTGCCGCGGCGCACATCCCCGGGATCCGCGAGCTGGCTGAAGGCACCCGCACCATCATTCTGACGGTGGTCATCGCCGCAGCCGCCGCCATTCTCTTTCCCCGCAGCGAGGAGGACGTCCCATGACTCACAATGCTTATATCTATATCCTTATCATGGGCGCCGTGTCCTACGCCATCCGCGTCCTGCCCCTGACACTCATCCGCAAGCAGATCAAAAACCGGTTTCTTCAGTCGTTTCTGTACTATGTGCCCTATGTGACGCTGGCCGTAATGACATTCCCGGCCATCATCCAGGCCACCCAGAGTCCCTGGGCCGGCGGCATCGCCCTGGCCGTGGGCATTCTCACCGCGTGGCTGGGCTTCGACCTGTTCAAGGTCGCCGTATCCTGCTGCGCCGTGGTCCTCATTGCGGAGTTTTTCCTAATCTGAACGCAAAAATCCCTCACCCGGCGGGTGAGGGATTTTTACGTTCCTTATTTATAGAAGCTGTCGAAATAGCTTTCGTTGTCTCCCACGGGGCGGTGGCTCCGGGGCCGCTCCTCCGGTTCCTCGGGGAAATATTCGATATCCGGCTCTTCCAGTTCATCCGGGAATTCCAGCCACTGAGCTTCCTCCCGGGCCTGACGGGCGGCGCGGATCCGCTTTGCCTCCCGGACGCTGCGGAGATGGCGCACCCGCTGGTAATAATAAAACACCACAAGCAGGATATAGATCGCCAGCAGGATGATGAGGATGGTCAGGATGCGGCGCACCGCGGGCGTCTGAAGCAATTCCTTGACCTCGCTGCGGAGATATTCCACCCGGGACATCTCCACCGTGCTGGTGGCGACCAGATACACCGTGCCGCAGTCTTCACCGCGCAGGAGCACCGTGACCTCGCCAAGCACCTGGCCCGCATTGATGGGAGCCTGAAGGGCTTCATCCTGGTTCAGATCGTACACCGTGACCTGATAGGTCACGTCGCCCGAGATATCCTCATCCTTGGGCAGGATCACGGAAACAGCGCTGTCCGCCCGGACACCGGTGGAATCGGCGGTACCCAGCTCCACATCCAGAGTCAGCAGGGTCGCCGTGGAGCTGAGGATTTCCCGGTTGGAATAGGTCTCATAGAACCAGTCGTAAATGGCAAGGGTATCGCCGAACTGGTCGCCGCTCTCGGCGCCGCCCAGAACCACGCAGACCACATCCATGTCGTTATACGTCGCCGCAGAGACCAGGCAATAGCCGGCATTGTTGAAATAGCCGGTCTTGATGCCATAGGCATATTCATAATAATAGTCGCTGTCGGGATTGAGCAGGCTGTTGGTGTTCACAAGCTCCCGCTCCCCGTTCACGTTCGTCGCGGGGACGGTGTACCGCAGGGTGCTGCAGACCTCCACCAGTCTGCTGTGCTTCACAGCCTCCCGGGCGATCAGGGCAAAGTCCTGCGCGGTGCTGTAATGGTTGGAATGCTCCAGCCCGTTGCAGTTGACGAAATTGGTATCCACACAGCCCAGCTCCTGGGCGCGGGCGTTCATGGCCTCCACAAAGGCGTCCACAGAGCCGGACACATGCTCTGCCAGGATGTTGCAGGCCTCGTTGGCGGAGACCAGCAGCGCGCAATAGAGCAGTTCCTCCACGGTGAGAGTCTCGCCCGGCTCGATGGCGGGGTTGGCATGGGAGCTGGATTCGTCCATGTTGTACTGGCAGTCGTCTCCGGCGGTGACCTCGTCGCCGAGACTGATCTCGCCCCGCTCAATGGCCTCCACCACCAGCAGCGCCGTCATGATCTTGGTGGTGCTGGCAGGATGGACGATATTCTCACTGTTTTTGGAAAAATATATTTCCCCCGTCTCCGCATTCACCAGCACCGCGGCCTTGGCCGTGATCTCCGGCTCCCCGTCCGCCATGGCGGAAACCGGCAGCAGCGCCGTAAACATCAGGATCGCAAGCAGTATGGGCAGTATCTTGAATTTTTTCATGTTCTTCTCCGGAAAAATATGATATGATGGGGTCGAACCCCCGATATTGCATCATTGATATACCATTATATGAAAATTCCCTCAGAAAATCAACCAATATCATTTAATCTTGTCTTAAGAAATATTGGAAACCGCCATGAACAAGAACCGAAAGCACTTTGAAAGGCTTCTCCTCATCCTGACGGCGCTCCTCCTTGCCCTCACAATTCTGCACAGCTTCCGCCGGCAGGAGCAGCCGCTGATCCTGGAAACGCTGGAGCTCTCCCTCCCGGAGGAAGAGCAGGGCGTTCTCAACATCAACACCGCCTCCGCGGCGGAGCTGGAGGAACTTCCCGGCATCGGCCCCGTCCTGGCCGGACGGATCATCGCCCGGCGGGAGGAGAACGGCCCTTTCACCGGCCGGGAGGATGTTCTGGCCGTTTCCGGCATCGGCGAGGTCACCTATGAGGCCATCGCCCCCTACATTACATTCGGATAAGGGAGACTGTTTATGAAAATACTGGTCGTAGACGATGAAGAACTGTTGGTCAAAGGCATAAAATTCAATTTGGAGAACGAGGGCTATGAGGTGGACGTGTGCTATGACGGAGAAACCGCCGTGGAAAAAGCCCGGAGCGGAAACTATTCCCTCATCCTGCTGGATCTGATGATGCCCAGGCTGGACGGTCTTTCCGCCTGCATGCAGATCCGGGAATTCTCCACCGTCCCCGTCATCATGCTCACCGCCAAAGGCGAGGACACAGACAAGCTTCTCGGCTTTGAATACGGCGCGGACGATTATATCACCAAACCCTTCAACATTCTGGAGCTGAAGGCCCGGGTGCGGGCTCTCCTGCGGCGCAGCGCCCAGTCCCCCGCCGCCGTCCAGAACACCTCCGCCCGCATCAGCCACGGTCCCGTCACGCTGGACACGGAGCGGCGCATCGCCGAAGTGGACGGTCGGATCGTGGATCTCACGGTGAAGGAATTCGACCTGGTGGAGCTTCTTCTGCGGAATCCCGGAAAGGTCTATTCCCGGGAAGCGCTCCTTGACACCATCTGGGGCTATGACTATCAGGGCGACATCCGCACCGTGGATGTTCATGTCCGCCGATTGAGAGAGAAACTGGAGCAGAACCCGGCGGAGCCGGCATGCATCATTACAAAGTGGGGCGTGGGTTACTATTTCAAGGACTGAAAAAAAACAGAAAAAAGCTGAAACGGAAAAAACGGTAAAGGCAAAAAAGGAACCGGCGCCGATGACCGCGGAGACCGAGGCCCCCCTGAAAAAGAAGGGCCTCTCGGTTCGCATGAAGATCGCCGCCACCTTCACGCTGTTTACCGTTGTTTTGCTGCTTATTTTGAACATCTATCCCATTCTGGTGAGCCGGGATACGGTCTTTGCCACAAAGGAGAGCGCCATCCGCTCCCAGAGTGCCGTCATCTCCAGCTCCCTCTCCGCGCTGGAGCTCCTCACCGAGGACAACGTGGAGCAGGTCATGGACATTCTGGATGTGACCGCCGTCACCCGCACCATCATCACCGACCAGACCGGTCTCATCCTCTATGACACCGCGGACGAAAACGACTCCGCCGGCCGTTATGCCCTGCTGACGGAGATCTCCGTGGCTCTGGGCGGAAACGCGAAGTTCTCCTTCGCCTATTCCGGCGGCGTGTTCATAAGCCGGGCCGCCACACCGGTGGTCTCCGGTGGCTCCATCATCGGCTCCGTTTATCTCTATGACTACGACGACGGACAGGGCCAGATCATCCGGGGCCTGCAGCGGAATCTGATGAACATCTCCGTCCTCTTCAGCGCCGTGGGCATTCTGGTCATCATGATCATCGCCACCACCCTCACCCGCCGCATCAAGCGGCTCAACGCCGCCATGGGCGTGGTCCGGGGCGGCGACTACTCCTATCGCATCAAGATCCGGGGAAAGGACGAGATCGCGGAGCTTTCCTCCGAGTTCAACATTCTGACCGGACGGCTGGAAAGCACCGAGGAGGTGCGGCGGCGCTTCGTGTCCGATGCCTCCCATGAGCTCCGCACGCCTCTGGCCGCCATCCGTCTCCTTTCGGACAGCATCACCCAGTCCACCAACATGGACATGAACACCATGCGGGAATTCGCCTCCGACATCGGCAACGAGGCGGAACGCCTCCAGCGCATCACGGAAAAGCTCATGAGCCTTACAAAGCTGGATTCCGGCGTGGCCCAGCCCCGGCGGGAGCCGGTGGATCTTCAGGCCGTGGCAAAACGCACGCTCCATCTGCTGGAGCCTCTGGCAGATGCCCAGAACGTTTCCATCCGGACGGATTTCGCAAGCGGCTGCGTTGTGCTGGCCCCGGCGGACGATCTTTATCAGATCATCTTTAACCTGGCCGAAAACGGCATAAAATACAATGTCCCCGGCGGCCAGGTCCATATCTCTCTCCGCCGGGACCGGACCCGCGCCATCCTCACCGTGGCAGACACCGGCATCGGCATCCCGGAAGAGGACATGAAAAACATTTTCGACCGGTTTTACCGGGTGGACAAGGCCCGCTCCCGGGCCTCCGGCGGCAGCGGTCTCGGCCTTGCCATCGTGCATGACGCCGTGGTGTCGAACCATGGCACCATCGAAGTAACGCCCCGCCCGGAAGGGGGCACCTGCTTCACGGTCACCTTCCCCCTCTGCCGAAAGAAGGATCGCCGCCAATGAAAAAAATTCAACTTATTTCCCTCTTCCTGCTTTTCAGTCTCCTGCTTGCCGGCTGCGCCGGCGCCGTCCGGCTGGGGGATATCTCCCTGCCCCCCTTTGCGGAGAAGCTGCTGGCCCGTTTCTCCCAGGATGAGACCGCGGACGACGGCGGAACGATCATCTATCGCGTCTCCCTGTCCGAGGATGACCGGCGGGAGGATCTGATCCAGACGGAATCCTGCGCCGCCGGGGACGCCGCTCCCACGGAGATCGACGGCGTACTGACGCTGTTTGCCTCGCCCAGCCGGAAGGCCGGTCTGGCCTGCGCGCTGCCGGAAGGTGTCAGCATCGAGGGCTGGTTCCAGGAGAACCGCGTGGTCACACTGGTTTTTTCCCCGGAATTTCTCGCGGTTCCGGCCATGGAACAGACCGTGGCCGCTCTCTGCGCCGCTCTGACCCTTTGCGAGCTGGACAGCGTGGAATCCGTCACCGTGACATCCGGGGGCGAAACGCTGTTTTCAAACCTGGTGCCGGAGGATGCCCTTCTCAGCGATTCGGACGACGATCCCTATGTCCGCCAGCTCCGCCTGTATTTTGCGGACAGCCAGGGCCGTTATCTGGTGAGCGAGTATCACACCCTCACCCTGGACGAGGACAGTTCCCCCGAGCGCTATGTGGTGGAGGAGCTGCTCCGCGGCCCCAACAGCAGCGATCTCACAAGCCCCATCCCCGCCGGGACCACCCTTGTCTCCTGCGCCACGGTGGACGGCATCTGCGTGGTGAACCTGTCCGCGGACTTCTATAAAAACCGGCCCCACACCGCCCTGGGGGAGCGGCTCGCGATCTATTCCATCGTAAACTCCCTCACCGCCCTCTCCGGAGTGGACGGCGTGAATCTTCTGGTGGAGGGGCAGCCGGTGGACACCTATGTTTATCGCTCTCTGGCCGAGCCGCTGGCCTGGTATGAGGAGGCCATCGGCCCCGTATCCGCCGCCAAGGGCGAGACGGACACGAACCTCTATCTTGTCACGCCGGAGCTGAACGCCATCACCGCCCTCCCCTTCCGGACCGACACCCTCAATTACGAGTCCCGGGCCGAGGCGGTCCTCTCCGGGCTCCTCACCGCTGCGGAGCCCGGCTATCCGTCCCTCTTCTCCGGCAGCGGCTCTGTTACGGACATAACCGTCCAGGGCCCCTTCTGCACGGTGGATCTTGCCGAGAGCTTCTTTGCCTCCCTGCCCGCAGAGGCGCGAAACGCCGCGGTGCAGTCCATCGCGGCCACTCTCTGCGACCTGGGGGAGATCGCCTCCGTGTCCTTCACCATCGGCAGCGAGCCCGCCGTGTTCGAGGGCACGGACTGGTCCGGCCCCTGGTCCCAATTTGAAGAAATCGAGGTAGAATAACATGTCTCGCATTGCCCGGATACAGCAGAATCTCGGCCCGCTGGACGCACTGCTCCTCACCGATCCCGTCTCCATCCGCTATGTCTCCGGCTTCCCCATCACCGACGGCGCCGCCGTCATCGCCCGGGACAAGGCCTATTTCATCACCGACCCCCGCTATATCGAGGCCGCGGAAAACGCGGTTTCGGACATGGAGCTTCTCTGCACCGGGCAGGGAAAAACGCTCCGCTCCCTTCTGGGCGAGCTGTTTTCCCGGAACCGTTATCCCATCGTCGGCGCCGAGGAGGATCGGCTGAGCCACGGCGAATGGTCTCTGCTGGAGCAGGAGCTGGGGCTCTCCCTGCGGGACGCCGCCTGTGTTCTGGCTTCCCTCCGCGCCTCCAAGGATGCCGGCGAGGCGGACGCCATCGTCGCCGCGCAGCGGATCGCGGAAAAGGCCCTGGAGGACGTTCTCGGCCTCATCCGCCCCGGCATGACGGAAAAGGAAGTAGCCGCGGAGCTTGTCTACCGGATGTATAAATACGGCGGCGAAGCCAATTCCTTTGACCCCATTGTGGTCACCGGAAAAAAATCCAGCATGCCCCACGGTGTCCCCGGCGACGACGTCATCGCCCCCGGCGATTTCATCACCATGGACTTCGGCACCGTTTACAACGGCTATTGCTCCGACATGACCCGCACCGTGGCGGTCGGCTTTGCCACGGAGGAGATGCGCCGGGTGTATGACACCGTGCTGGAGGCCCAGCTCGCCGGCATTGCCGCGGCAAAACCCGGCGTCTCTGGCCGGGAGATCGACACGGCCGCCCGGCAGATCATCGAAAAGGCCGGCTACGGCGAATATTTCGGCCACAGCTTCGGCCACAGTCTGGGCCTTGAGATCCACGAGAGCCCCAACGCCAGTCCCGCCAACCGGGAGCCCATGCCGGAGGGCGCCGTCATCTCCGCGGAGCCGGGCATATACCTCCCCGGCCGCTTCGGTGTGCGCATCGAGGATATGCTCTGGCTGAAGGACGGCGGGGCCGAAAATCTGACAAAAGCCCCCAAGGAGCTTATAATTCTGTAATTGCTCTTGCCAAAGACGGATTTTTATAGTAAAATGTACCATCAGAATACTATTATTTGATTCATACAAATGGAGGACATATTATGCCTATCACAGCAGGAGATTTTCGCAACGGCGTGACCTTTGAGATGGACGGTCAGCCCATGCAGGTCATTGAGTTCCAGCATGTTAAGCCCGGCAAGGGCGCTGCTTTCGTGCGCACCAAGTATAAAAACATCATCACCGGCGCTATCCGTGAGGAGTCCTTCAACCCCTCCGCCAAGTTCGAGAACGCCTATGTTGAGCGTCGCGACATGGAATACAGCTATGCCGACGGCAACCTCTATTACTTCATGAACCCCGAGACCTACGAGCTGGAGCCCGTGGATCAGTCCAACCTCT
>CAZQFN010000061.1:0-8186 GCA_964592685.1 uncultured Oscillospiraceae bacterium
TCCACACCTTGATGCCGATGCGGCCGTAGGTGGTGGCAGCCTCAGCAAAGCCGTAGTCGATGTCGGCACGGATGGTCTGCAGGGGGATGGTGCCCTCGTGATAGCTCTCGGAGCGGGCGATCTCAGCGCCGCCGAGACGGCCGGCGCACATGACCTTGATGCCCTTGGCGCCCATGCGCATGGCACGGCCGATGGCATTCTTCATGGCACGGCGGAAGCCGATGCGCTTCTCCAGCTGGGCGGCGATGTTCTCGGCCACGAGCTGGGCGTTGGTGTCCGGAGTGCGGACCTCAACGATGGACAGAGCGACGGGCTTGCCGATCATCTTCTCCACCTCGAGGCGGATCCGCTCGATCTCAGCGCCGCCCTTGCCGATCACGACGCCGGGACGGGAGCAGTGGATGAAGATGCGAACCTTAGCGCTGTCACGCTCGATCTCAATGGTGGGGACGCCGGCGGAATAAAGGGTCTTCTTAAGATAATTACGGATCTTGTAATCCTCGACGATCAGATCGCCGACCTTGTCAGGACGTGCGTACCAGCGGGAGTCCCAATCCTTGATGACGCCCACACGCATGCCGTGGGGATGAACTTTCTGTCCCATATTCTGCCTCCTCCCTTATTCTTTCTCAGCCACGGTCAGAGTGATGTGGCTGGTGCGCTTGTTGATGCGATACATACGGCCGTGGGCACGGGGCTGGCCGCGCTTGAGGATGGGGCCGGCAGTAGCCAGGCACTCGGTGACAACCAGGTTGTCAGGATCCATCTCATAGTTGTTCTCCGCGTTGGCGCAGGCGCTCTTAAGGAGCTTCAGCAGAGGCTCGGAGGCGGCCTTCGGAGTGTTCCGGAGGATGGCCTCGGCATACTTGGTATCCTTGCCCTTGATCAGTTCGCAGACGATCTGAACCTTACGGGGAGAAATACGGATATATCTAGCTTTTGCAGTTGCTTCCATTGTTGGCCTCCCTTACTTGGTCTTGCTGCCAGCGTGACCGCGGAAGGTACGCGTGGGAGCGAATTCGCCCAGCTTGTGGCCGACCATATCCTCGGTGACATACACGGGAACATGACGGCGTCCGTCGTGGACGGCGATGGTGTGACCTACGAAAGAGGGGAAAATGGTGCTTGCGCGGCTCCAGGTCTTCAGGACCTTCTTTTCGCCGGCGGCGTTCAGCTCATCCACGCGCTTGAGCAGCTCGGGAGCAGCGAACGGGCCTTTCTTAACACTTCTGCTCATGTTCTTCCCTCCTTATTTGGCATTGCGGCGCTTGACGATGAACTTGTCGGACTGGTTCTTCGTCTTGCGAGTCTTATAGCCCAGAGCAGGCTTGCCCCAGGGAGTCACAGGACCGGGACGACCGATCGGGGACTTGCCTTCGCCGCCGCCGTGGGGGTGATCCACGGGGTTCATGACAGAACCGCGGACGGTGGGACGGATGCCCATGTGGCGCTTACGGCCGGCCTTACCGATGGACACGTTGGCGTGATCGGCGTTGCCGACAGAACCGACGGTGGCCTTGCACTCCAGACGGATCTTGCGCATCTCGCCGGAGGGCAGACGAACGGTGGCCATGGAGCCTTCCTTCGCCATGAGCTGTGCCGCGTTGCCGGCGCCGCGAACGAGCTGGGCGCCCTTGCCGGGGTACATCTCAATATTGTGGATAACGGTACCAACAGGAATGTTGGCCAGGGGCAGGCAGTTGCCGGGCTTGATATCGGCCTGGGGGCCGGACTCAACCACATCGCCAGCCTTCAGACCGGCAGGAGCGATGATATAGGCCTTCGCGCCATCGGCGTACTGGACCAGAGCGATGAAAGCGGAGCGGTTGGGGTCGTACTCCAGACGGAGGACGGTGGCCTTCTCTTCGCGGTTGCGCTTCCAGTCGATGATACGGTACTTCTGCTTGTTGCCGCCGCCGTGATGGCGGACGGTGATGCGGCCGTAGGAGTTGCGGCCGGCATGCTTCTTCAGGCTCTCGGTGAGAGAACGTTCGGGGCGAACGTGCTTTTCAACACCTTCGAAGCCGGACACGCTCATGTGACGGCGGGAAGGGGTCGTGGGCTTAAATGTTTTGATTGCCATGTTTCTTTCCTCCCTTACGCCATGCCTTCGAAGAGCTCAATGTTCTTCGAGTCAGCGGAGAGCTTCACAACGGCCTTCTTCCAGTCGGCAGACTTGCCTTCGGTGCGGCCCTGACGGCGCTTCTTGCCGTGCATATGGGTGGTGGTGACCTTGATGACGGTCACGCCGAAGATCTCCTCAACAGCCTTCTTGATCTCGATCTTGTTCGCGGTCATAGCGACCTTGAAGGCGTACTTCTTGATGTCCAGGTCCTCCATGGACTGCTCGGTGATGACCGGGCTGATAATGATATCATACGCGGATTTCATCAGGCGAACACCTCCTCAATCTTCTCGACTGCGGCCTTGTCCACGATCAGGGTGCCGCCGCAGAGGATGGTATAGGGGGAGATAATGGTGGCGGTGGTGACCTTCACGCCCTCGATGTTGCGGGCGGACTTCAGGACCACTTCATCCACATTCTCGGTAATGACAAGAGCCTTGCCGGCGATACCGGCGTTGTCCATGAACTGCTTGAAGGCCTTGGTCTTGATCTCGTCCATGTGCAGGCCGTCGACCACAACGATCTTGGCGTCAGCAGCTTTGGCGGACAGAGCGCTCTTCAGAGCGAGACGCTTGGTCTTCTTGTTCAGGGAGTAGCTGTAATCGCGGGGCTTGGGAGCGAAGGCCACGCCGCCGTGACGCCACTCGGGGGCGCCGGCATAACCGGCACGGGCACGGCCGGTGCCCTTCTGACGCCAGGGCTTCTTGGTGGTGTAGGAAACTTCACCCTTGGTCAGAGCGCTCTGGGTGCCCTGACGCTGATTTGCCAGGTAGTTCACGACGCTGGCATGCAGAACAGACTGGTTGGGCTCGATGCCGAAGACAGCCTCGGAGAGTTCGTACTCGCCGATCTGTGCTCCGGCCATATCGACCAATTTAGCTTTAGGCATTTCGTTCTCTCCTTTCTATTAACGGTTACGCGCAGAGGCTTTCTGGGGGTTGCGGCCGGAAGCCTTCTGGGGGTTGACGCTGACAGCAGTGGCAACCTGCTTCTCGACGATCTTCTTGACGGTGGTCTTGATGTAGACAATGCCGCCCTTGGGGCCGGGAACGGCGCCGCGCAGAACGATCATGTTCATCTCGGGGTCGACCTTGACAACGTCCAGGTTCTGGACGGTGACCTGCTCAACACCCATGTGACCGGCACCGATCTTACCCTTGAAGATACGGGAGGGATCGGTAGCAGGGCCCATGGAACCGGCATGACGGTGGACAGGGCCGCCGCCGTGGGTCATGGGAGTGCGCTGAGCGCCCCAGCGCTTGATGACACCGGCGTAGCCTTTACCTTTGCTGATGCCGGTAACGTCCACATGGTCGCCTTCAGCGAACACGTCCGCCTTGAGCACGTCGCCCACATTCAGGGCAGCGCAGTCGTCCAGACGGAACTCATGCAGGTACTTCTTGGGAGCGACGCCGGCCTTGGCGAAATGGCCTTTCTCGGGCTGGGTCAGCTTCTTCTCGGCGATGTCTTCAAAGCCGAGCTGGACGGAATCATAGCCTTCCTTCTCAGCGGTCTTCTTCTGGGCGACCACGCAGGGGCCGGCCTCGATGACCGTTACGGGAACAACCTTGCCCGTCTCGTCGAAGATCTGCGTCATGCCGATCTTCTTGCCAATGATGGCTTTCTTCATTGTTTTCCTCCTTCGGTTATTGGTTGGGCGAGTCCGGTAACGGCGGCTCGCGCAACATGACCCGCCTGCACCTTGCAGGCTGTGGTTGGACATGGTTTTCTATCTCACGCGCATACGCGCATATAATAGATAAGGTATCTTACAGTTTGATCTCGATCTCCACACCGGCGGGAAGCTCAAGGCTCATCAGGGCCTCAACGGTCTTCTGGGTGGGGTTCATGATGTCGATCAGGCGCTTGTGAGTGCGGCGCTCGAACTGCTCGCGGCTGTCCTTGTACTTGTGGACGGCGCGCAGGATGGTGATGATCTCCTTCTGGGTGGGCAGAGGGATGGGGCCAGAGACCTTGGCGTCGGTGCGCTTGGCAGTCTCAACAATGGTTTCGGCAGCCTTGTCGATCAGCTGATGATCATAGGCTTTCAGGCGAATGCGGATCATTTTCTTCGCAGACATTGATTTTCCTCCAATATAAATGTACGAGTTTTACGTTTTCCCGTACGGTCATCGGATTCTGCACACCGTTCCGTGCGTATCAGACCCTGTCCCAAAAAACATACCGGCATTGCCGGTGGTTGAGCCAAACGATATACGCGGTGCGGAATCCGATTCCGTCCGATTCCAGGGTGTTTCACACCCCCGGACTTGCTCCGCGAAAGTTCCCGCCCGTCGGCGCAATCTCTCGCATCAACGCATGACACACTGACCCCCGTCGGGGCCGCGCGCTCTAATAACATACCAAAAATCCCCCTCTGTGTCAAGGGGGATTTGAGAATATTTAGCTATCTAACTCCGTTGTGACAACCATTCCGTGCGTTCGCATCACTTTTCCCTTTACATCTCAAAGGGATGGGGCAACAGCTGGTTCAGACGATAGCTCACATAGCGGCCGCCGGAGCGGGTGCAGAGCACTTCCATGGCGCCATCGGGGTCAAATTCGCTCATCACCTGGCGGCAGGCGCCGCAGGGCATGCAGTAATTCTCCCCTTCTCCATAGATGGCGATGCGCACGAATTTGCGCCGGCCCTCGCTGACCGCCTTGACGATGGCGGTGCGCTCGGCGCAGATGGTGGAGCCCAACGCGGCGTTTTCCACGTTGCAGCCGGTGAACACGGAGCCATCGGCGCATTCCAGCGCCACCCCCACCGGGAACCGGGAATAGGGCACATAGGCATGCTGGGAGGCCTCCCGGGCCATGTTCAGCAGATCTCTGTCAGTCATCTTCTCAATCCTCTGTCTTTTTACTAGTTATAATATGTATCAGCTCAGGTTGATGGTCCAGTTTTCCATGGCGTTGAACAGATCGTCCTGGGTGGGGTTCAGTCCCGCCAGAACGCCCCGGTGGTAAAGGACCTCGCTCTTTTCGAAGCATATGACGGTGATCGGAGCGTTTTGCCCGATATACTGGAAATAGACGCCAAAATTGGATTCCTGCAGCTCCTGGGCGCTGCCCAGGGCGGTCTGCAGATGGCCCAGAAGGACATTGTCCCGATAGCCGCCGGGGTTCAGATCGCTGTCCTCAAAAAGAAGGCTTATATCCCAGTCCGAGCAGATCTTGACCTCGGCATAATAGATGTCGTAGGTCCCCTCCTCCAGATTCTCGATATAGTCCTCATAGCTCAGTTCCCGGAGATAGACGCCAAAGCCGGCATCCCGGAGGGTATCGGCAATCTCGCGGGCGGCGGAGACCTTCACGGCACTGTCGGAGCAGACGATAAAGTTGATGGTATACCGCTGGCCCCCGAATTCCACCTGGCCGTCCCCGTCCAGATCCGCGACACCCACATTCTCCAGCGCGTTTTTAAAGGCCTCCTGGGAATACTCCAGTTCCTCGGCATACAGCTCCGGATACAGAAGGCTGTCGGGATGGACAGGCAGCGTGGCCGCCACGCCGGCGCCGCTCATGATATCGGAGACGATGGTGTCCCGGTCGATGGCATAGGTCATGAGCGAGCGATAGATGGGATTGCCGAAAACGAAGCTCTCCATGTTGTAGCCCAGATAGTGCATACAGGTGGTATCCACATACTTGATGATGTTGGTGCGGGAATATCCCAGACTGGCCATGCCGTTTGGATCATTGATGACGAGATCGATATAGGAATCCTCAAAGGCCTGGAGAATATCCTCCGCAGCGGAGTATTCCTTGAGATAAATGGTATCGATGGGCATCCGGGTGGCCAGGGGATGATCCTCATCCAGAGAGAGATAGGTCCCGGCCGCACTGAACTGATAGGGGCCATTGCCCGGCGGCATGCTCATATAGGCGGAATCCGCCTCGATGCAGGGGATGTTCAGAAGCTGATAAAACCGGGTGTTGGCCTCGTCCAGCGTGATGTCAAAGGTCTCTCTGTCCAGCGCTTCCACGCTTTTGATATGGCAAAGGCGGTCGGCGTATTTGCCCTCCATGGCAATGCGGATGGTATAGACCGCGTCCCAGGCAGTCATGACGCCGTCCCCATGGAAGGCGCGGCCGGTATCCACGGAAAAGCGCCAGTGGATGCCGTCCTCGGACTGCCAGGCGGAGATCAGGTTGGGCACCGCTTCCAGATTGTCGTCCAGCTCCACGAGATTCTCATACACCAGCATCCCCACCACCTGGTTCCAGGCGCTGGTGGTGGTATAGGGATTGAACGAATCGGAGAGCATGGCGTTCAGCGAGAACACGTGATCGGCGGCATAGGCCGCCTGAAGCGCCTCGCCGATGGACTGGACCTGGGGCTCTTCGCTTTCCGTCATCTCCATCTCCGGACTGACTTCCACGGACTGACGGCCGCAGGCCGTCACGGAAAGAAGCATCGCCGCCGACAGCAGAACGGATAGAATTTTCAAACTGACAGATCTCATAGCATTATCACATTGGCCTGAGAGCCGCGGGCAAGGCCCATGGCCCGGTGGGACCAGTAGGTTTCCGGCATGCACATGGTGCAGTGGCCGATGATTTCGATGTTTTCTTCCGGAACGCCCAGCTGGATCAGCCGGCGTTTCACCGCGCCGGGCAGATCCAGACGGAATCTCCCCTCCGCGGCGGGATCGGGCTCATACAACCCCTCCCCCGCACCGCCCAGAAGTTCCTCCATGGCGGCGGGCACCTCCGGCCCGGTCTGGAAGCAGCAGCGGTGGATGGAGGGCCCCAGCGCCGCCCGGATGTTGGCCGGGGTGGCCCCCAGGGAGATCATAGCCTCCAGGGCATTTTTCTGGATATCCGCCGCCGCGGGCCGCCAGCCGCAGTGGATGGCGGCCACCACGCCGGCCTGAGTGTCCTCCATCAGCAGAGGCACGCAGTCCGCCGTGAACACCACCAGCGGCACCCCGGGGACATTGGTCACATAGCCGTCCGCGCTTTCCCAGGCGGCCGTTTCCGTGATGGCATGAGCGTCCTCCGCCGAGGCGATGCGCACGTGGTTTCCGTGAACCTGCTTTCCCTGGACAAGGCGGCGGGTATCCATACCCAGCGCCCTTCCCAGGATGGCCCAGTTCTCCGCGACGCAGGCGGGGTCATCCCCCCGCTCCAGACGTCCCAGATTCAGACTTTCAAACACACCCTTGCTCACCCCTCCCAGCCGGGTGGAAAACCCGTGGGTCGAGGTAAGGATGTGGGATTTTACAAAGGATTCATTCATTCTTGCCGCAGCATTCCTTATACTTCAGCGGGCGGGATCCGTCTTCCTTCCACTTGCCGCAGGGGCAGGGATCGTTGCGGCCCACCTTTTTTGCCTTTTTCACGGGCTGCTTCTTCACAGGCTCGCCGCCCACATTGTTCGCATTGGCCTTGGCCACGCCCTTGCGCTCGATGGACTGCTCCTTGCGGACGCGGACGGTGAACAGGCGGCGGACCACCTCTTCCCGGATGCCGTTGACCATGGCCTCGAACATCTCAAAGCCCTCCTGCTTATAGGCGTCAATGGGCTTGATGTTGCCGTAGGCCCGCAGATAGATGCCCTGGCGAAGGTCGTCCATGGCGTCGATGTGCTCCATCCAGTATTCGTCCACCACACGGAGCATGACCACCCGCTCCAGCTCCCGCATAAGGGGCATTCCGTCGGGCAGAAGGCCGAACTCCGCCTCCCGGCGGGCATAGACCTGGTCAGCGATAGTCTGAAGCTTCTCCGTCAGCACGGGGGCCGTGAGACTCTTATACCCCTCCGCGGGCCGGTCGATCTGGCCCCGCTGGAGGAAGATCTTATAGAAGGGCTCCAGCACCTGCTCCAGATGTGCCTGATCCTCGGGATAGCCGGTGCTGCCAAGACCGCTGGTGACCTCGGAGGAGATGACCTCCGCGATCATGCTGCGGACGGATTCCCGGATATCCTCCCCGTCCAGAACCTTGCGGCGCTGCTCATAGATGATGCCGCGCTGCACGTTCATCACGTCGTCGTATTCCAGCGTGCTCTTGCGGGCCTGGAAGTTCCGGCTTTCCACGGTCTTCTGGGCCT
>CAZQFN010000062.1:0-8108 GCA_964592685.1 uncultured Oscillospiraceae bacterium
ACCGCCGGCAACAACCGTCTGGGCGGCGACGACTTCGACGAAGCCATCACCAAGTGGCTCGTATCTGAGTTCAAGAAAACCTCCGGCATCGACCTGAGCGCCGACAAGGTCGCCATGCAGCGTCTGCGCGAGGCCGCCGAGAAGGCCAAGTGCGACCTCTCCGGCGTGACCACCGCTCAGATCAACCTTCCCTATATCACCGCCGACGCCACCGGCCCCAAGCATCTGGACATCACCCTCTCCCGGGCCAAGTTCAACGAGCTGACCTCTCATCTGGTGGATGCCACTGTGGGTCCCGTGCAGCAGGCTCTGTCCGATGCCGGTCTGAGTGCCAGCGAGCTTTCCAAGGTTCTGCTGGTTGGCGGTTCCACCCGCATCCCCGCCGTGCAGGATAAGGTCAAGGCCCTCACCGGCAAGGAACCCTTCAAGGGCATCAACCCCGATGAATGCGTAGCCGTGGGCGCTGCCATCCAGGGCGGCGTGCTGGGCGGCGACGTGGAAGGCATCCTTCTGCTGGACGTGACCCCCCTGTCCCTGGGCATCGAGACCCTGGGCGGCGTGTGCACCAAGCTTATCGAGCGCAACACCACCATCCCCACCCGCAAGAGCCAGATCTTCTCCACCGCGGCCGACAACCAGACCAGCGTGGAAGTGAACGTTCTCCAGGGTGAGCGCGAGATGGCCGCCTATAACAAGAGTCTGGGCCGCTTCCATCTGGACGGCATTGCTCCCGCCCGCCGCGGCGTTCCTCAGATCGAGGTCACCTTTGACATCGACGCCAACGGCATCGTGAACGTCTCCGCCAAGGATCTCGGCACCGGTAAGGAGCAGCACATCACCATCACCGCTTCCACCAACCTCTCCAAGGACGAGATCGACCGCGCCGTGAAAGAAGCGGAAGAGTACGCCGCCGAGGACGCCAAGCGCAAGGAAGAGGTGGACGTGCGCAACTCCGGCGATCAGATGGTCTATCAGACCGAGAAGACCCTGGAGGAAATGGGCGACAAGATCGATCCCGCCGACAAGAGCGAGATCGAGGCCAAGCTCGCCGATCTGAAGACCGCCCTCTCCGGCTCTGACACCGGCCTCATCAAGACCGCCACCGAGCAGCTGACTCAGGTCTTCTACAAGGTCTCCGAGAAGCTCTATCAGCAGGCCAACCCCACCGGCGCAGCCGGCGCCGGCTGCGATGGTGCCAACTGCGACGGCAGCTGCGGCTCCGACAGCAACCAGACCTATTACGACGCGGACTACACCGAAGTCGACCCCCAGTAATCCACAAAAATTCAAAACGGCCGGCGGGGTAAATGCCCCGCCACGCCGTATTTTCAAGAGGTAGAAACGCATTATGGCTGATAAACGGGATTATTATGAGGTCCTTGGCCTTGACAAAAGCGCCTCGGACTCCGACATAAAAAAAGCATATCGCCGCATCGCCAAGGACTGCCATCCGGACCTCCATCCCGATGACAAGGAAGCGGAGGCCCGCTTCAAAGAAGCAAACGAAGCCTATGACATTCTGTCCGACCCGGACAAGAAAGCCAAGTATGACCAGTTCGGCTTCGCCGGAGTCGATCCCAACTACGGTGCCGGAGCCGGCGGCGGCTTCACTGGGGATTTCGGCGATCTGGGCGACATTTTCGGCGACATCTTCGGCGCTTTTTCCGGCGGCTTTGGCGGCGGCAGCCGTTCCGCCAACCGCAACGGTCCCCAGCGGGGCGAGAACCTGCGCATCCGGGTGACCGTCACCTTTGAAGAGGCTGCCTTTGGCTGCAAGAAGGACGTGACCATCACCCGCATCGAGCAGTGCCCGGACTGCAGCGGCACCGGCTGCGCTTCCGGCACCACCCCCGAGGTCTGCCCGGAATGCCGCGGCTCCGGCACCGTCCGTTCCCAGCAGCGCACACCCTTCGGTGTGTTCCAGTCCTCCTCCCCCTGCTCCAGGTGCGGCGGCAGCGGCAAGATCATCCATTCCCCCTGCTCCAAATGCCGGGGCGGCGGTTCTGTCCGGGCACAGAAGACCCTGAACGTCTCCATCCCCGCCGGCATCGACAACGGCGAAACCATCTCCCTCCGCAGCCAGGGCAACGCCGGCAAAAACGGCGGTCCCGCCGGCGATCTGCTCATCATCGTTCAGGTCCGGCCCAGCAGCCAGTTCCAGCGGGAAGGCACCAACATTTACAGCTCCATCTCCCTGAACTTCGTGCAGGCCGCGCTGGGCACCGAGGTCGAGGTCCCCACCTTGGACGGCCCCGTGTCCCTGAACATTCCCGACGGCACCCAGACCGGCTCGGTGTTCCGACTGAAGGGCAAAGGCGTTCCCAGTCTCCGGGGCGGCGGCCGGGGCGACCAGTATGTCACCGTGAATCTGGAAACCCCCAAAAATCTCAACGCCCGCCAGAAAGAACTTCTGAAGGAATTCGCCGAATCCGCCAACATAAAACTCACGGACAAAGCTCCCTTCGGAAAGAAAAAACGGAAATAACCGCAAATCTAAAAACGGAAACGTTGCTACGTTTCCGTTTTTGTTATATAATACAATTGTCTTGATATGCTCTGCTACGGCAGAATACTCTTCTCCCAAAAGGAGCCTCTCATGCTTTCCAATCTCACCATCATTTTTCCGCTGGTCGTAGCCCTTGGCATTCTGCTTTGGTTCTGCCGATGGATCTCCATACACAAAAACCCCACGCTGGAGGCGCAGGCAGCGCCTCTGCCGGAAAAAACTCCCTTTTTCTCCCGGAACGACTGGATCATTCTGAGCGTTCTGACGGTGGTCTACGGCATTGTGGCCTTCTGGGGTCTGGGACAGAATATCGCTCCCCAGAGTTTTCTCCACTACGAGGCCGGAAACTACTACGCCCAGATCGAGCTTCACGAGGAGCAGGAGATCACCGCCGTGCGCTATTACAGCGGCCTCTGCACCGCGGACTACAAGCTCCAGTTTTCCACCGACGGGGAAAACTGGACCGAGCAGCTGAAGGAAGACGGCACAGCCGGCATGACTCAGCGCTATACCCAGCTCTTCCGCTGGAACGATGCCACCCTGAACGACGATAACGGCCCCGTGAAATATATCCGCATCGTATCCGGCGCGGAGCAGTTTCTGGGGGAAGTGGCTCTCTACGGCGCGGACGGCGATCTTCTCTCCACAGAGGAATTCACAGTCGCCTCCGGCTGCGAGACCCTGTTTGACGAACAGGACGTCATCCCCGAAAGCTACAATTTCCGCAACGGCACCTATTTCGACGAGATCTATCATCCCCGCACCGCGCTGGAGATGATCGAGGGCATCTGGCCCTATGAGATCACCCATCCCCCCCTTGGCAAGGCCATCATCTCTCTTGGCATCCGCATTTTCGGCATGACGCCTTTCGGCTGGCGTTTCATGGGCGTTCTCTTCGGCATCCTCATGCTGCCCATGCTGTATGTGTTTTTGAAGAAGATGTTCCGGTATACCGCCGCAGCCTTCTGCGGAACCGCCATATTCGCCTTCGACTTCATGCACTATACCCAGACCCGCCTGGCCACCATCGACACCTATGCCGTGTTCTTCACGCTGATGATGTATATGTTCATGTACTTCTGGTTAACGGAGGACGATGACCACCCCCGGCGCCGCCTGCTTTGGCTTGGTCTTGCAGGGCTCGGCTTCGGCCTTGGCGCGGCCAGCAAGTGGACCTGCATCTACGCCGGCGCCGGTCTGGGCGTCCTGTGGCTGATTCACTGGGTCGTCCGCTTTGCGAAGGAAAAGAAAGCCGTCCTTTCCGAGTTTATCCTGAACGCTGCCTGGTGCGTGCTGTTTTTCGTGGGGCTTCCTTTCCTCATCTATTACGTGAGCTATTATTCCTACGGCATCAGCCAGGGACTCAGCGGCATCGGCATGTTCTTCCGGAAGGACTATGCCCAGATCGTTTTTGACAACCAGGTCTATATGTGGAATTACCATTCGGGTCTGGAATCTACGCATCCTTATTCTTCCCGCTGGTATCAGTGGCTGGTGGACGCCCGGCCCATCCTGTATTATCTGGAATACTTCGAGGGCGATATGAAGTCCACCTTCGGCGCTTTCTCCAATCCTCTGGTGGCCTGGGGCGGTCTTTGCGCCATGGGCGGCATGGTTTGGCTCTCCATCCGGGAGAAGGACAACAAAGCCCTCTTCATCCTCATCGGATATCTGACCAATCTCCTTCCCTGGGTGGCCGTGAACCGGCTCACCTTCGCCTATCACTACTTCCCCTGCACCGTTTTCCTCGTTCTGGCCATCTCTTACCTTCTGGCGGATCTGCGCCGCAGAGACTGGAAATGGCCCCTTTCCGCGGGCGGCTTCACCGCCGTGGGCATCGGGCTGTTCGTCATGTTCTATCCTGTGCTGTCCGGCCTTCCCGTCAGCGGTGAATATACCTCCACTTTCCTGAAGTGGTTCACCGATTCCTGGCCTTTCTGATTTCCACCGTTAAACCATGATCCAATTCTTGATACAAAGGAGCAAATCATCATGATCGCTATCGCATCCGACCACGGCGGCTTCGCCATGAAAGAAGAACTTATCGCCCATCTGAGATCCAAAGGCGTGGAGTTGGAGGATCTGGGCTGCTATTCCGAGGCCAGCGTTGATTATCCCGTCTATGCAGAAAAGGTCTGCCAAGGCGTTGCCACCGGAACCTATGAGCGCGGCATTCTGGTCTGCGGAACCGGCATCGGCATGTCCATGGCGGCTAACAAATACCCCGGCATCCGCGCTTCCCTCTGCTCTGACTGCTACTCCGCCCAGATGACCCGGGAGCACAACGACTCCAATGTCCTCTGCCTGGGCGGCCGCACCATCGGCATCGAGCTTGCCAAGATGATCGTGGATACCTATCTGAGCGCCTCCTTCTCCGGTCTGGAAAAGCATGCCCGCCGCATTGCCATGTTCGCGGATCAGGAGAAATAAATGGCCTACCGTCCACGGGATATATACAAGGGCCGCCGGAAATTCCGGGTGCCCTTGACCATATTTCTGACGGTCCTGGCCGTGCTGATCGTCGGCAGCATCGGGCTGTTCTATGGTCTGCAGCGGTTCATCGTTTATGACCAGACCGGCGTAACGCTGCAGCTCCCCTTCACCCAGACGGAGGCACCGGAGGAATCGGTCGCGGAGGCCGCCCCCACTTTCCAGCCCATTGAGGTTCAGGTCATTTATGTGGACCCCGATTTCTCCCAGGTAGATTTGGGCGGATGGGAGGCTCTGGAAGAGGAACAACTTCGTTTCCTGGACTTTGCCACCGCCACCAACCCGGTGGCGGTGGCATCCGCCGTCACCGCTGCCGTGGGAGAGGATTATACCGGCCTCGTTCTGGAGGTCAAGGGCTCCAACGGACAGCTTGCCTGGCCCTCCGCCTGCGAGACCGCTCTGGCCTACGGCACCGGCGGCACCACCGATCTTGCCGCCGCCGTCCAGACCATTCACGACCAGGGTCTGCGGGCCGTTGCGCAGATCAGCTGCTGTGCTGACACCCTGCTGGCCGACCGAAACTGGACCGTAACACTCCAGTCCGGCGGCACCACCTATCGGGACGAAAACGGTGTCGGCTGGCTGGATCCTTACAACCGCACCGTCCGCAATTATATCGCCGATCTTATGGAGGAGCTTTCCGCCATGGGCTTTGACGAGATCCTTCTCGCCGACCTGTATCACCCGGTCAGCGATATGGGCTTCACCTATTCCACCACCATGCAGACCGCCCCGAACCCGGTGACAGCCATCTGTCAGATGGGCCGGCGGCTGGTGGAAAATATGGAGGGGACCGGCACCGCCGTTTCCGTCCTGCTGGACGAGTCTTCTCTTCTAAACGATGCATCCGCCGCCACCGGTCAGGACATCGGCATTTTCTGGCGGCTGTTCGCCCGGCTCTATTGTCCCACATCTCTCAACTCCGCGGGAGACAACAAGGTCGCAGCCATTGAGTCCATGACCCAGGGCAGCGCCGATGTGCGCTTTGTGCCGGTCAGTTCCGCCATCCCCGGGGACTGCGCCTCCTACTGCATCCGCAGCGCCGCAACCAACTGATTTCCGAGGTCTATCCATGATTCGATTCAACAACGACTATAACCACGGCGCCCATCCCGCCATTCTGGAAGCCCTGACCCAAACCAACGGCGAAAGCTATGGGGGTTACGGTCTGGACGAATGGTGCGAGAAGGCCGCCGCCGAGATCAAAAAGCATCTGGACTGCCCCAAAGCAGCCGTCCATTTTCTGGTAGGCGGCACCCAGACAAACTTCACCGTGATCGCTTCAGCCCTGCGCCCGTATCAAAGCGTGATCGCCGCCGCTTCCGGCCATATCTACGCCCACGAGACCGGCGCGGTGGAGGCCACCGGCCACAAGGTGGAACCCATCCTCTCCCGGGACGGCAAACTCGACGCCGCCGAGATCGCAGCGAAGGCGGAGAGCTACCGCATAAGCCTTGTGCAGGAGCATATCCCCCAGCCGAAAATGGTCTATATTTCCCATCCCACGGAGTACGGCACCATCTATTCCCGGGAGGAGCTGGAAGCCATCCGCGCCGTGTGCGACGAATACGGCCTGTTCCTGTTTGTGGACGGCGCCCGTATGGGCTATGGCCTCGGTTCTCCGGAAACAGATGTGA
This sequence comes from uncultured Oscillospiraceae bacterium, assembly GCA_964592685.1. Taxonomy (GTDB): domain Bacteria; phylum Bacillota; class Clostridia; order Oscillospirales; family Oscillospiraceae; genus CAJOIG01. The sequence continues at coordinate 6,634 of CAZQFN010000062.1, forward strand.
CTCTGGCGGACTTTGCCCGGCTGGCAGACATTTTCTACATCGGCGGCACCAAGTGCGGCGCGCTTTTCGGCGAGGCTGTTGTCATCCCCAACCCCGCGCTGCAGACCGATTTCCGCAGCTACATAAAGCAGAACGGCGGCATGCTGGCCAAGGGCTGGCTGCTGGGTCTTCAGTTCTATACCCTCTTCCAGGATGGCCTTTACCTGGACATCACAAAAAAAGCGGTGGAGCTGGCCATGAGGCTGCGGGACGCCTTTGCCAAAAAGAAGATCCCCTCCTATGTCCACAGCCCCACAAATCAGCAGTTTGTGGTTTTGACCAAACAGCAAATGGACAAGCTGGCCGAAAAATATGTCTTTGAATATGAAAGCCAGCTGGCCGAGAACCTCTTTTGTGTTCGCTTCTGCACCGGATGGAACACCACCGAGGCCGAAGTCGATGCCCTGATTGAAGATATCCGCAATTTGTAAGCATAGCAAAACGACTGAGCACAGGGCTCAGTCGTTTTGCTTTTATAAAATTTCCGAATAGCTTCCCAGATAGCGGAAGGTCTCACAAAGATTCTCCAGATCCGCCATAAGATGAAGCAGGGCCGGGGAATAGACGGACACATCCAGATCAAAATAGAACATGAACTCGAAATCCTGATCCGGAAGGGGGCGGCTCTCCAGCTTTGTCAGGTTGATACCCAGCGAGCTGATGCGGGCGATGATGCGATACAGGGCGCCGGGGGAGTGGGGCGTGGTGAGCATGATGCTGGTATGGTTGGCGCCGGGGAAAATCTCCGGCTTTTTGCTGATGCAGATAAACCGGGTATAATTGTTGCCCTTGTCCTGGACGGAATTGGCCAGCGTCTGCAGCCCGTAAAGATGGGCACAGGTGTGACTGGAAAGAGCCGCAATATCCCGCCGGTCGCTCTCGGCCACCATTTTCGCTGCCATGGCCGTGTTGGCGCAGGGCGTGACCCGGATGCCGGGATGCTGCTTGAGAAAGTCGCCGCACTGGTTGATAGCCTGCTCATGGGAGAAAATCTCCCGGATCTCTTCCATCTTTACGCCGTGCTTTGTGAGCAGGCAGTGGGACACCTTGATCCGGGCCGAACGGACGATGGTGAAGTTGTATTTCATCATCAGGTCATAGACCTTGTTCACGGAGCCGGCGGTGCTGTTCTCCAGCGGGAGCACACCGTAACGGCAGATGCCTTTGTCGATGGTCTCGAAGACCTCCTCAAACTGCTTCACATAGGTGATGGAGGGCTCCCGGAAGAGCTTTTCCACCGCCGCCTGAGAATAGGCTCCCTCCACACCCTGACAGACGATGGAGGCGTTTTCGGGAAACAGCTGCTCTGTTTCCGTCAGGGCCTTGCGGATGCTCCGGCAGAGCTCGCTCTCCTCCCCGATGACCGTGGTCTGATAGCTCTGGCAGACATCCACCATGGTGGAATACATCACACCGGCATAGTTTTCCAGCTTGGG
>CAZQFN010000063.1:0-8044 GCA_964592685.1 uncultured Oscillospiraceae bacterium
TATCATTGTAAAAAACCTCTTTTGTCAGGTAGACAAAAGAGGTTTTTTACATGGTACGGCTGACGGGATTCGAACCCCCGACCTTTGGCTCCGGAGGCCAACGCTCTATCCAGCTGAGCTACAGCCGCACATATTGCTTTGTCAGCCTGCCCATTATACACCAGTGGTCTTGGAATATCAAGAGGTTTGTGCTATACTTTTTTCGAGGTGAATGCCATGAAAACGATGATACTCGGCCAGACCAATCTGGCTGTGACAAAACCCGCCTTCGGCGCGCTGCCCATCCAGCGGTGCGCAAAGGAGGACGCCGTGGCCATCCTGCGCCGGGCGTATGAGGGCGGCATCCGGTTTTTCGACACGGCGAACATGTATACCGACTCCGAGGAAAAGCTGGGCGAGGCCCTTTCGGATGTGCGGGAGCATATCGTCATCGCCACGAAAAGCGGCGGGCGGGACTATCAGACGGTCCGCGACCACATCCGCCTGTCTCTGGAGCGGCTGAAAACGGATCACATCGACCTGTTCCAGTTTCACCAGGCGGCGTGCTGGGAGGATATCGACAGCGGGGCCTGTGACGCGGCGCTGGAGGCAAAGGAACAGGGCCTTATCCGACACATCGGCGTCACCAGCCACCGGCTGGACTTCGCCATGGAGGCGGTGGAATCGGGCCGGTTTGAGACCATGCAGTATCCCTTCAGCTATCTCTCCGGGGAGGCGGAGCGCGGACTGGTCCGCCGCTGCCGGGAAAAGAACATGGGCTATATCGCCATGAAGGCCCTGGCCGGCGGCATGCTCACAAACGCCCGGGCCGTTCATGCCTTTATGGGGGCGCAGGACGGCGTGGTGCCCATCTATGGCATCCAGACCATGGAAGAGCTGGAGCAGTGGCTGGCTCTGGCGGAGGAGGATCCCCCGCTGGACGGGGAGCTGCAGGCGGTCATCGACGCGGACCGGGCCCAGCTGGCGGGCCAGTTCTGCCGCAGCTGCGGCTACTGCATGCCCTGCCCCCAGGACATCGAGATCCGCAACTGCGCCCGGATGGATATGCTCATCCGCCGCAGTCCCTGGCGGCCCTATTTCACGCCGGAGTGGCAGGAGAAAATGAACCGGATCGGGGACTGTATCGACTGCGGGCTTTGCAGGAGCCGCTGCCCCTACGGGCTGGACACCCCGAAGGTTCTCAAATACATGCTGAAGGATTATTGGGAGTTTTATGAAGCGCATAAAAACGAACTGTAAGGCGATCGCCGGCTTGATAGCGGCTGCTGTAATTATGTTAACTGCATGCTCTGTGCAGGCAGATCCGCCGACGGCGGAGACCGTCAGCGCGGACGCGGAAAAATACACAAGCCAGGTCTTTGCCATGGATACGGTCATGATGCTCACCGCATACGGCGAAAACGGCGAAGCGGCGCTGGATGCGGCGGAGGAGACCATCTATGCTCTGGAGGCGGATCTGGACCCCGAAAACGTGGGAGGCTCCATCTATGCCATCAACGCCGGCGCGGGAAGCTATGTGCCGGTGAGTGAAAGCTGCATTGAAGTTATGTCAACTGCGATGGAGCAGTGGGAGGCCACCGGCGGCGCGGTGGATCCGGGGCTGTTTCCCGTGATCAAGGCCTGGGGCTTCACGATGGGGGAATACCGGGTGCCGACCCAGGCGGAGCTCAACGGGCTGCTGGCGGATAAGTTCACCGGGGGCATTCTCATCGACGGCAGCGCCGGGGCGGTGTATATCCCCGAGCGGACGGAGATATCCCTGGGCGCGGTGGGCAAGGGCTATACCGCCCAGAAGGCGCTGGAGGCCATGGCGGAGGCCGGAGTGGAGAGCGCCATCGTCTCTCTGGGCGGCAACGTCCAGACCCTGGGGGACACGAAGCCCAACGGGGCCCGGTGGCAGGTGGCCGTCACGGATCCGAAGGACACGGGGGCCTATGTGGGCATCCTCACCATCGGGGAGGCGGCGGTGGTCACCTCCGGCGGCTATCAGCGGTATTTTGAGCAGGACGGCGTGACCTATATCCACATCATCGACCCGGAGACGGGGTATCCGGTGGATAACGATCTGCTGTCCGTTACCGTGGTCACGGACGACGGCGCCACGGCGGACGCGCTTTCCACGGCCCTTTTTGTCATGGGCGCGGAGGGTGCGCTGGATCACTATCGCACCGCGGGGGGCTTTGAGCTGGTGCTCATCACCACGGAGGACGAGATTCTTGTGACGCCGGGGCTCGCGGACTGTTTTGAGGAGAGAAGTGACGGCTATGCCTTTACGTATATTGCAGAGTGAGGCCCCCGCGGCGGCGGAGGCTTTGGTGGGGAAGATTCTGGTCCGCCGGCTTGCGGACGGGCGGGAGATCCGCGCCCGCATCACGGAGACGGAGGCCTATTACACCGAGGCGGACACCGCCTGCCATGCCCATAAGGGCCGCACAAAGCGCACGGAGGTCCTGTATCACCGGGCGGGGACCGTCTATGTCTATCTCTGCTATGGCATCCACTGGATGCTGAATCTGGTCACCGGGGGGGAGGACAGTCCCCAGGCGGTGCTCATCCGGGGCGTGGAGGGAGTCTCCGGCCCGGGACGGGTGACAAAATATCTGGGCATCGACGGAACGATGAACAACGTCATGCTGGGGGATGCCCTCCGGCTGGAGGACGACGGCTTCGTGCCGGAGAAAATCGAGAAGACCGGGCGCGTGGGCATCGGCTATGCCTCGGAAGAGGATCAGGCCCGGCTGTGGAGGTTTTTGGCGAAATGATATGCACGATCTGTCCCCGGAATTGCGCCGCGGAGCGGGATGAAAGGCCCGGGTGGTGCGGCATGGGGGAGGAGCCGGTCATTGCCCGGGCGGCGCCCCATTTCTGGGAAGAGCCCTGCATCAGCGGGGAAAAGGGCAGCGGCGCGGTGTTTTTTTCCGGATGCAATCTCCGGTGCGTTTTCTGCCAGAATTATGATATCAGCGCCCTGCGGAAGGGGACCCGGGTCCCGGTGGGGCGGCTGCGGGAGATCTTCCGGGAACTGAAGGCCCGGGGGGTACACAATCTGAATCTGGTCACGGCGACCCATTTCGCCCATGCGGTGGCCGAGGCGCTGGAGGAGGATCCCGGGCTGCCGGTGGTCTGGAACTGCGGCGGCTATGAGTCGGTGGAAACGCTCCGGACGCTGGAGGGAAAGGTGCAGATCTATCTGCCGGACATGAAATACTCCGACGGAGCCCTGGCGGGGCGGCTCTCCGGGGCGGCGGATTATCCCGAAACAGCCAGAGGCGCCATTCGGGAGATGTTCCGCCAGACGGGGCCCTATGAGCTGGACGAAAACGGCATGCTGAAGCGGGGTGTGCTCATCCGCCATCTGGTTCTGCCGGGGGAGCCGGAAAACACCTTCGGCGTGCTGGACTGGATCGCCGAGACCTTCCGGGAAGGGGATGTGCTGGTGAGCCTCATGGGGCAGTATACCCCCAACGGCCACGGCGGGCCTGACCGGCGGCTGACGGAGGAAGAGTACCGCCGGGCGGCAGATTACATGCTGGGCCTCGGGCTTTATGAGGGCTATACCCAGGAGCTGGATTCGGCCCGGAGCTTCTATACCCCGGACTTCGACGGAACGGGGATCCTGTGAAAAAAGACCTCTCCGCAAAAAAGCGGAGAGGTTTTGCATTTTCTTCATGCTTGTTTAATAAAAGTATGTTATACTGTTAATTATCAAACAAGTCTTGAAGGCTTGAAAACATGATGGAGGTATACTCATGAAAAACGCAACCCGCATTTTCGCGCTTGTGATGGCCCTGTGCATGGTTCTCAGCCTGGGCGCCTTCGCCAGCGGCGAGCCCTCCGCGGAGCCCGTAGCCGCTGCTGCCGTGGAGTCCACCAAGGACATGTCCGTGTCCTCCTATGCGACCCTGAACAACTTCCGCCGCGACGATACCGGCTATGTCTACCTGGGTGTTGACGTGGTGGACGGTGCCGTCACCGCCGAGGGCAACTGGGACGTGGCTGACATCACCGCCATCGAGCTCAACAACGAGGTCGAGGGCGCTGCCTTCACCGCGGTCCGTGCGGACGGCAAGGGCTCCGATGTGGCCATCACCGGCTCTCTGAAGCTGTGGGACCCCGCTGACGACAGCCAGGGCGTCCATGCTTCCGACTTCTCCGCTGTCGGCGCTGCCGTCTCCGTCTCCAACTACGCCACCGCCGAGATCACCGGTCTGGATATCGAGACCGACGGCTTCGTCCGCGCCGGCCTGATCCTGGATAACTACGCCACCGCCTGGGTGAAGGACAGCTCCATGATCACCTATGGCGCCAACCCCCTGACCGAGGCCTGGGAAGGCTACTACAACTCCGCCAACACCGGCATGATGCTCTCTCCCCCCTGGGTTCTGGGCATTCAGGGCGGTATCCGCACCATCAACGTGCTGGATAACGAGGCCTACCTCATGATCGAGAACACCTATCTGGCCTCCGGTGGCTGGGGCGTCATCTCCACCGACGGCTGCACCAGCCCCGTCATCGACATCGTGGACTCCACCGTGGAGATCCTTGCCGAGTCCGAGGGCGGCATGAACAGCGGCTGGGCCATTCTGGGCTACGATGAGGACGCCTACGGCTCCGGCTATGGCGCTTACATCATCGGCAACACCAACGAAACCTACTACGGCTCCACCGTGGAAGGCACCACCTTCGGCATCATCGCCCGTGAGGGCACCGTGACCTTCCAGTCCTCCAACGGCACCATCACCGCCGAGAACAACGCCGGCGAGGTCATGGGCACCGTGGAAGGCCAGGGCAATGTCTCCGTTATCAACTCCGTCTTCGGCGCTCAGACCCACTCCTCCGAGACCACCGCTGTCTCCTATCTGGACGGTACCATCGTGAATGCTGAGGAAGCCGCTATCCTCTATCGCTCCTCCAACATCTCCACCTTCACCTTCGACAACGCCGTCATCAACTCCAAGGCCGGCATCCTGGTCCAGATGATCGACGACGACGACTCCACCGTCGGCGGCTTCAGCCCCTTCAACGAGTTCCTGTATGAAGTGGAGGGCAACCCCATCACCAACGGCGAGCTCACCGGTGAGATGACCAACAACGCCGAGGTCACCGTGAACATCACCAACGGCAGCTATGCCGGCGATCTGCTCAACGGCACCGGCTATTACGGCCAGGCCGGCGACGTGATGGTCGTCAACCTGGGCGAGGGCGCTGCCCTTACCGGTGACATCGCCATGACCGCCACCGTTCACGGCATCCCCTACTCCGCCGAGGCTCTCGCTGCCATCGACGCGGTGGGCGATGACATCCAGTATGTCTTCCTGGATGCGGACTTCAACGTGGTCGATGAGGCCAATGCCGCCTTCATCCAGTTCACCCAGTTCTCCATGCGTCAGTACTACCTGCTCTGCCACCTGGTCAACTCTGTTGGCTACAACGGCTTCTCCGGCATCAACGTCCATGTGACCGATGGTGCTGAGTGGACCGTTGAGGAAGAGTCCCTGGTCAGCCATCTGTGCATCGACGGCGGCACCGTTTACGGCGAAGTCATCGAGAACGCCGACGGCACTCTGACCATCATCCCCTCCGCCGCTCCTCTGACCGAGGGCGATTGGGGCACGGAGGCTGTTGCCAACGTGGCCGCTGCCACCGGCATGGGCAACGCCGGCTCCTCCACCGAGGCTTCCGGCGAGGCTGAGGCTTCCGGCGAGCCCGCGGCCGAAGAGGCTGCCGACCCCGTGGCCGCTTATGCCGACTACATCTACGAGTGGCTGCTGGCCGAGCTGGAGGTCAACTCCACCATGACCATCGACCAGATCGAGAACGAGTTCATGCCTCTGGTGGAGGCCGGTGACTATGTCACCTTCCCCGCCGAGATGCTCTATGGCGGCATGCTCACCAACGGCGTCGCTCTGACCTTCGAGGAGTGGAGCGCCCAGTAATTCCCGCATTGTTTCATACCCGCGGAGGACCCGGCCGAAGCCGGGTCCTTTTTTCGTGTTTTTTGGACATATAAACGAATGAAAAGATAAACATTCGTCAATATGGACAAATGTTTATTTAACCAATTGACAAGGTGGGGAAATGACTGTATACTTCTGGTAATTGGCAGTGTTTGCCTAGGAAATTCACATGGAGGAAATAACATGAAAAAAGCATCCCGCATTCTTGCTCTGGTGATGGCTCTGGCTATGGTATTCAGCCTGAGCGTTTTCGCCAGCGGCGAACCCTCTGCGGAGCCCGCTGCGGCTTCTGAGACCATTGCGGACATGACCGCTTCCACCTATACCACGCTGGACGCCGTCAACACCCGCAGCCAGGACCTTGGCTACATCTACGTCGGCGTTGACGTGGTGGACGGCCAGGTCACCGATCAGTCCAACTGGGCTGCCGATCCCGCCAATGTTGTGCTGGATAACACCGTCATCGGCGCCGGCTTCACCGCGGTCCATGCCGACGGCGAGGCTTCCGTCGTGAACGTCACCGGTTCCCTGACCCTTGCCAACGGCGAGGACGACGCTCAGGGCGAGCACGCTTCCGACTTCACCGGCATCGGCGCTGCCTTCGTGGCTGCTGACGACGCCACCATCAACGTCATCGGCGTTGACCTGGAGACCGACGGCTTTGTCCGCGCCGGCTTCATCGTTGACGACGGCGCTACCATCTGGGTCGAGGACTCCAATGTCGTCACCTACGGCGCCAACCCCCTGACCGAGGCTTATGACGGCTATGCCAACTCCGCCACCACCAGCAAGATGCTCTCCCCCCCCTGGGTTCTGGGCATTCAGGGCGGTATCCGCACCGTTAACGTGCTGGACACCCAGGCTACCTTCGTGACCGTGAACTCCTATCTGGCCTCCGGCGGCTGGGGCGTCATCTCCACCGACGGCTGCACCACCCCCACTCTGATCATCATCGACTCCGAGCTGGAGATCCTTGCTGAGTCCGAGGGCGGCATGAGCAGCGGCTGGGAGCTGTTCGGCTATGATCCCGACGCTTACGGCACCGGCTACGGCGCCTACCTCATCGGCAACTGCGATGAGCGCTACTACGGTTCCACCATCTCCGGCGCGACCTTCGGCGCCATCGGCCGTGAAGGCTCCGTCGTCTACGCTTCCTCCAACGGCGCGATCGACGTTGTCTCCGCCAAGGGCGAGGCTCTGGGCACCGTTGAGGGCCAGGGCAATGTCACCACCATCAACGCTGTCTTCGGCGCTATGACTCACTCCTCCGAGGACGTGAACATCAGCTACACCGACGGCACCGTCGTGAACGCTGAGGAGGCTATCGTCCTCTACCGTTCCACCGGCCACGCCAACTTCGTCTTTGATGAAGCTGTCCTGAACTCCGGCTCCGGCGTCATCGTGCAGATGATCGACGACGACGACTCCACCGTCGGCATGGGCGACTTCACCACCATGGGCTTCAACACCTACCTCTATGAGGATGCCGGCATGCCCAGCCAGACCGGCAACGAGACCGGCGCCACCACCAACAACGAGGAAGTCAACGCTGTCTTCACCAACGGCGACTATGTTGGCGACCTGTACAACGGCACCGGCTATTACAGCCAGGCCGGCGACGTGATGAACGTCACCGTGGGCGAGGGCGCTACCCTCACCGGCGACATCGCTCTGACCGAGACCTTCCACGGCGTGCCTTACTCCGCCGAGGCTGCTGCCTGGGCCGACGCTCAGGAAGAGGTCGAGTATGTCCTCATCGACGGCAACTTCCAGGTCACTGAGAACGCCGCCGAGGCTGCTTACATCCAGTTCACCCAGTTCTCCATCAACCAGTACTACCTGCTCTGCCGCATGGAGAACCATATGTACAACAACGGCTACTCCGCCATCAACGTCCATGTGACCGACGGCGGTGTCTGGACCGTTGAGGAAGAGTCCCTCATCAACCACCTCTGCATTCAGGGCGGCACCGTTTACGGTGAAGTCGTCGAGAACGCTGACGGCTCCCTGACTCTGGTTCCCTCCGCCACCGCTCTGACCGAGGGTGAGTGGGGCACCGAGATCGCTGCCAACGTGGCTGCTTCCAC
>CAZQFN010000064.1:0-8015 GCA_964592685.1 uncultured Oscillospiraceae bacterium
GCGTCTATCAGTTCACCATGGGCGTCAGCCCCCTGGACTGCATGGGCTGCGGCGTCTGCATCGGCGAGTGCCCCACCGGCGCCATCGCCATGGTCGCCCGGGAGGAAGAGGCTGCCCAGGAGGCCGTCTGGGATTATCTGGTGGACAAGGTCTCCCAGAAGGAGGAGCTCTTCGATCTCTCCGTCAAGGGTACCCAGTTCCATCAGCCTCTGCTGGAGTTCTCCGGCTCCTGCGCCGGCTGCGCCGAGACCAGCTATGCCCGCCTGATCACCCAGGTCTGCGGCGACCGCATGTATATCGCCAACGCCACCGGCTGTTCCTCCATCTGGGGCGGCCCGGCGGCCACCAGCCCCTACACCGTCAACAAGGAAGGCCGCGGCCCCGCCTGGGCCAACTCCCTCTTTGAGGACAACGCGGAGCAGGGCTTCGGCATGTATATCGGCCAGAAGGCCATCCGCGACCGTCTGATCGAGCTGGTCAAGGATATGCGCGACAACCCCGTCAGCAAGGCCACCGACGAGGAGAAGGCCGTGATGACTGCCTATCTGGACACCGTGAACGACGGCAAGCTCAACGACGCCGCCACCCGCGCGCTCATCCCCGTGCTGGAGCACGCCGCGGCGGACGGCTGCCCCGTGGCCCCCGAAATTCTCAAGAACAAGGAATACCTCTCCAAGAAGTCCATGTGGATCCTGGGCGGCGACGGCTGGGCCTATGACATCGGCTTCGGCGGTCTGGACCATGTTCTGGCCCAGGGCGAGGACGTGAACATCATGGTCTTCGACACCGAGGTATATTCCAACACCGGCGGCCAGGCCTCCAAGGCCAGCCAGATCGGCCAGGTGGCTCAGTTCGCCGCCGCCGGCAAGACCATGGCCAAGAAGAGTCTCTCTCAGATCGCCATGACCTATGGCCATGTCTATGTGGCCCAGATCGCCATGGGCGCCAACCAGGCCCAGGCCCTCAAGGCCATCGCCGAGGCCGAGGCCTATCCCGGCACCTCCCTCATCATCTGCTACGCTCCCTGCGAGATGCACAGCATCAAGGGCGGCATGACCAACTGTCAGGCGGAGATGAAGAAGGCCGTGGACTGCGGCTATTGGAACCTGTTCCGCTATAACCCCGCGCTTGCCGCCGAGGGCAAGAACCCCTTCACCCTGGATTCCAAGGCGCCCACCGGCTCCTACCGTGACTTCATCATGAACGAGGCGCGGTATTCCTCCCTGACGCTGAACTTCCCCGAGCGGGCGGAAGCTCTCTTCACCGAGGCGGAGCAGAAGGCCCAGGAGCGCTTTGCCAAGCTGGAGCTCCAGAAGGCCATGTTTGCCCAGGAAGTGGGAGAATAACACCATAAACCCCATACGCCCCGGCGAGTTCCGGGGCGTATTTTGAAAAAGGAGGACGACCCTATGCTGATTGGAAACGTTCTGGAAAAGACCACGGCGGAGAGCGCCTGGGAGCTTTGCGCCGACAAGCTGGCCGACCGGGTCCGCGATGTGTGGCTTGAAAATCAGAAAACCGGCCTGAAGAATTGGGAAGTGGCCTTCTCCGAGGATGCAGCGGCCCTGCCCGGTCTCCGGGAGGAGGGCTTCGCCGATCTGGTGGGCCTGGATTATATCTTCAAATGGTGGGGCGCCGGGGATGTGGACGAGCTCGCCGGCGAGATCGACGTCATCTGGAAGGTGGCCACGGCGGACGAGATCGTCTGCTATCGCAGCTGGGCCAAGCTGGCCGAGCGGGATTTCATCCTGGGCATCTACCGGGAGGAGCGGGTCAAGCGGGAGGAAAACCGCAAGGCATTCCGCGCCGCCTTCGCCCAGTGGAAGAACCTGTTTGACAGGAAATGAGCTTTTCGCTCCCGGACGCCGTTCCGGGAGCGATTTTTGGATTGACAAACGGGAAAAATCGTGTATAATAAAGAAGCTTGGACACATGTGCCCAGGCTAATTTCCTTGCTCCCGAGGAGTTATCGGGGGCCAAATGACCATAAGGAGGTGCACAAATGGCTAAACTTAGCGAGAAGTACGAAGTGATGTACATCATCAACCCCAACCTGGAGGAGGATGCCCGTACCGCTATCGTCGAGAAGTTCAAGGCGCTTGTTGAGCAGAATGGCACGATCGATGAGATGGAGGTTCGTGAGAAGCAGAAGCTGGCTTACGAGATCAACTACATCGGCGAGGGCTACTATGTTCTCATCAAGTTCACCAGCGAGCCGTCTTTCCCTGCCGAGCTGGATCGTATCCTCGGCATTACCGATGGCATCATGCGCAGCCTGATCACTCTGCGCTGCGATTGAGAGGTAACTTAAATGCTCAATCATATCACCCTCATGGGTCGTCTGACCCGTGACCCCGAGCTTCGCTACACCCAGTCCAACACCGCCGTGGCTTCTTTCAGTCTGGCTGTGGAGCGGGATTTCGGTTCCCGAGAGGACCGTCAGACCGACTTTATCGACTGCGTTGCCTGGCGTCAGACCGGCGAGTTCGTCTCCAAGTATTTCCAGAAGGGAAGCATGGCTGTCGTTTCCGGCCGTCTGCAGATCCGCGACTGGACCGACCGGGACAACAACAAGCGCCGCTCTGCGGAGGTCGTGGTGGAAAACATCTATTTCGGCGAGAGCAAAAAATCTCGCGATAACAACACGTCCGCCGCGCCCATGCGCTCCAATGGCGGATTTGAGCCTGCTGCCTCTCGCGGCAGCGCGTTTGCCGAGCTGGACGACGGCGACGGCGAACTACCGTTTTGATTAAGGAGGAAAGACCATGGCTTTCGATCGTGACAACCGGTCCGCTAAGCCCCGCAAGCGCAGAAAAGTCTGCCAGTTTTGCGTGGACAAGATGACCCATGTTGACTATAAGGACACCGCTCGCCTGCGCAAGTACATGTCCGAGCGCGGCAAGATCCTGCCCCGCCGCACCACCGGTACCTGCGCCCAGCATCAGCGTAACCTGACCGAGGCGATCAAGCGCGCCCGTCACATTGCCCTGCTGCCCTACGTGGCCGACTGATCCCAGTCTTCATAACAAAAGCTCCAACGGCATCGCCGTCGGAGCTTTTTTTCTTTTGTCCGGTTCTTTATTCCAGATAGATGGCGGCGTCCAGCCGCTCGGTCACATAACCCACCGCGGCGGCCTGGGGGATGGCTTGGCGCAGCTCCGCGAGACAGTCCCCGGCGCATTCCGCCGGAAGCGCCATGAGAAGCCCGCCGCTGGTCTGGGGGTCATAGCAGATGTCCTGCATGGCGCGGCTCACATCGCCCGTCACCTTCACGCCGGCCTCGGCGTATTCCCGGTTCCGGTAGGCGCCGGCGGGGATGAAGCCCATGGAGGCGAACTCCAGAGCCTCCGGATGGAAGGGGACATCGGCGGTGCGGATGTGGATGGTGCAGCCGCTGCCCTGGGCCATCTCATAGCTGTGGCCCAGCAGGGCAAAGCCGGTCACGTCCGTGCAGCTGTGGACCGGGTATTTCACCATGATGTCCCGGGCGGTCTTGTTCAGCGTCGCCATCTGGGCATAGACCCGGTCCAGCACCTCCGGCTCCACCAGCTCCGCCTTGGCGGCGGTGGTGAGGACGCCCACGCCCAGGGGCTTTGTGAGCAGTAGGACGTCTCCCGGGCGGGCGCCGCTGTTTGTGAGCACCCGGTCCGGCCGGACGAAGCCGGAGACCGCCAGCCCGTAAATGGGCTCTGCCCCCTGGATGGTGTGGCCGCCGGTGATGATGGCCCCGGCCTCATAGGCCTTGGCATAGCCCCCCCGGAGGATCTCCTGCACGGTGTCCTTGTCCATGTTGGGGGCGAGACAGAGGATGTTCAGCGCCAGCTTCGGCTCCCCGCCCATGGCGTATACGTCGCTGAGGGCGTTGGCCGCGGCGATCTGGCCATAGAGGAAGGGATCGTCCACAATGGGGGGGAAGAAGTCCGTGGTCTGGACCAGGGCGGTGTTTTCGTCCAGAACATAGACGCTGGCGTCGTCGCTCTTGTCATAGCCCACGATGAGCCGCGGGTCGTAATGGGTCTGAAAGCCGTCCAGCAGCCGCACCAGAGTCCCGGCGCCCACCTTGGCGCCGCAGCCGGCGCAGGTGGCCAGCTTTGTGAGTTTCACATCGGTTTCCATAGACACCTCAACTGTTCTCCGCCCGATACAGCGGGCGGTAGCCCGCCGGACCCTCCGCCACGATCTGCTCCACTTCCTCCGGGATGGGGTCGGGGCAGTCCCCCTCATAGCGGACGCAGGTGCCGCAGCTGCTGCTCAGATCCCGGGGGACGGGCATGACCCGGGCGGGCCAGCCCTCCCCGTCGCAGAAGCGCTTGAAGCGGATGGCGCCGAAATGGGAATAGAAGGTGGCGACGCAGGTCATTTCGTCATGGTGAGGGTATATTCGCCCTCCGCCTCCGCCACGGCCACGGTATAGCCCTGGTGCTCGGCGTAGCGGGTCACGTTCTCCCGGGAGGTGGGATTGTCCACCACGATTTCATAGGCGCTCTCCCCGGTCATCATGGCCTTGCGGAGCAGAATGACGGGTTCGGGGCAGGAAAGGCCTCTTGCATCCAGTGTTTTCATGTCGGGTCCTCCTTATTTTTCCTTTTTGCCGAAGGTGTTGACGCAGGCGATCACAAGAACCACCGCGATGCCGATGAGAACGGCGATCTTTCCGTTGGCGGTGGGGCCGTCGGCGCTGGAGGCCAGGCCGAAGTTATGGGCAAAGGCCGCGCCCACCAGAAGACCGAGAACGGTCACGGCGCTGTCGGTGTTGCCCTCGCCGGTGAGCACCAGCTGGCGCAGGGGGCAGCCCCCCAGCAGCACGCAGCCGAAGCCGCAAAGCAGCATGCCCAGGGCGTTCCAGAGACCGTCGGTATGGGCCACGGGCTGACCGGCGAAGGAGAAGGAGAACTTTCCCGCGATCAGATTGCCCACCAGGGCCGCCACGAGGATGGCCACGAAGCCAAGCAGGAGCTTGTATTCCCGGAAGAGGACCGCGTCCCGGATGCCGCCCACCATGCAAAGGCGGGTGCGCTGGGCCAGAGCGCCCACGATGAGGCCCGCGGCCAGACTGATCCAGATGGCGGCGTGCTTTCCGCCGGGGCCGCCGTCGGCGGCGGTGAAATAGATGAAGGCGGGGGCCGCGATCAGCAGCACCAGCAGAACCACCATCACCGCGGGCATCACGAAGCCCTCGGCTTTTGTCAGCTTATAGGTGCGCTTCAGGGAGTAGCCCCGGGTGAGGAAGAAGACGCCGCAGAGGATGCCCACCACAAAGCCCAGCAGACCGAAGAGGGCGTTTCCGTCGCCGCCGGCCAGCCGCAGGATCATGCGGAAGGGGCAGCCCAGGAACATCAGGCAGCCGATCATCACGAAAAAGCCCAGAATGAAGCGGGTCATGGGGGAGCTGCCGCCCTTGGCGGAGAACTCCTTCTTGCCCAGGGCCATCAGCAGACTGCCCAGCACCAGGCCGATGATCTCCGGGCGGATGTACTGCACGGCGGCGGCCCGGTGGAGCCCCAGGGCGCCGGAGGTGTCCCGCAGGAAGCAGGCGATGCAGAAGCCCATGTTGGCGGGGTTTCCGGCCACCACCAGCAGCACGGCGATGACGCCGATCACCAGACCGGCCAGGGTGATGGTCAGCTTTTCCCGTTTTGTGTTCAGTTTTGTGTTCATATCGTCCCTCCTTGTTCCCCAAAGGGGATTTTTTATGTGTCAATTATATCACGACCCCGGACCGTCATCCAATAGCATTCACCAATGGTTTTAATGGTTTTATTTGAATTCGTAATAAATCTGTGCTAGTATGGGGCCAAAGAACGAAAACAGGAGGGAGCCATGGAACGGATCTATCTGGACAACGCCAGCACCAGCTTTCCCAAGCCGCCGGAGGTGGTGCAGGCCGTCTGCGACTATATGACCCGGTACGGCGTGAACATCAACCGGGGCTGCTATGACGATGCCTACGCCGTGGAGGAGGCGGTGCTGGAGACGCGGGAGCTGCTGACCCGGCTGTTCCACGGCCCCGACTGCCGGAACGTGGTTTTCACGAAGAACGTGACGGAGAGTCTGAACGTGCTGCTGAAGGGGTTTCTCAAGGCGGGGGATCATGTGCTGGTGTCCTCCGTGGAGCACAACGCCGTGATGCGCCCGCTGGTCCAGCTGGAGGAGCGGGGCGTCTCCTTCAGCCGCATCCCCTGCGACGGGACGGGCCGCCTCCGGACGGAGGAGATGGAGGGCCTGCTCCGGCCCAACACCCGGGCGGTGGTGATGACCCACGCCAGCAACGTCTGCGGCACGGTGCTGCCCCTGGAGACGGTGGGAGCTTTTTGCAAAAAGCACGGGCTGCGGTTCATCGTGGACGCCGCCCAGACCGCCGGCGTGCTCCCCATTCACATGGAGGACATGGGCATCGACGCCCTGGCCTTCACGGGCCACAAGGGGCTTCTGGGCCCCCAGGGGACCGGGGGCTTTCTCCTGGGGGAGGACATGGTCCCTCTGGTGGCGCCCCTCCTCTCCGGGGGCACCGGGAGTCTGAGCCACACGGAGCGGGTGCCGGATTTCATGCCGGACCGCTTCGAGCCCGGAACCATGAATCTGCCCGGGATTTTGGGGCTTCGGGCGGGGCTTCTCTGGCTGGAGAAGACCGGCCCGGACGCGGTGCGGGAGCATGAGACCGCGCTGACGGAGCGGTTTCTCGCGGGGCTTCGCCCGCTGGAGGAGCGGGGGCTTCTCCGGGTGGTGGGCCGGCCGGACGGCGCCGGGCGGACGGGCGTCGTCTCCCTGCAGACGGTGGAGACGGAGCTCTCCCGGGCGGCCTATGCCCTGGACGCGGACCACGGGATCATGACCCGGGTGGGGCTGCACTGCGCCCCCGCCGCCCACAAGACTCTGGGGACCTATCCCACGGGCACCATCCGGTTCGCCTTCGGATGGCACAACACCCCCGACCATGTGGATGCCGCGCTGCGGGCTTTGGAGGTGGTCTGCCATGGAGCTTAAGCATCTGCGGTCCTTTGCCACCGTGGTGAAATACGGAAGCTTCACCAAGGCGGCGGAGAAGCTCTTTGTCTCCCAGCCCACGGTCAGCTTCCATGTCCAGGCTCTGGAGGAGACGCTGAAGCAGAAGCTCATCGTCCGGACGACCAAGAGTCTGGAGGTCACCCCCAAGGGGCAGGAGGTCTATGAATACGCGGTGCGTATGCTGGAACTGGAGGAGCGGATGCTCCGGGCCTGCGCCCGGGAGGAGAAGCGGATCATCCATCTGGGGGCCTCCACCATCCCCTCGTCCTATATTCTGCCCAAGCTGCTGCCGGAGTTCGGCGCGCTGCACCCCGATACCTATTTCATCATCCACCAGAGCAACAGTCAGGGGGTCATGGACGGGCTGGCGGACGGGGTGTTCGACATCGGGCTCATCGGCCGGAAGGACGAGGAGAAGCTGACCTGCATCCCCTTCGCGGAGGACCGGATGGTCCTCATCACCCCGGTGACGGAGCGGTTTCTGGCCATGAAGGAGCTTTCGGAAACGCCTCTGGCGCAGCTGCTGGCGGAGCCCATCATCCTGCGGGAGAAGGGCAGCGGCAGCAAGAAGGTGGCCGATGAGTTTCTGGAGCGCATGGGCATCGGGGAGGAGCAGCTCCATGTCACCGCCCGCATCAACGATCAGGAGGCCATCAAAAATCTGGTGGCCGGCGGGCTGGGCGTGTCCATCATCTCGGAGCTGGCCGCCCGGAACTTTGTGGAGGAGAAGCGGCTTCTGGAGTTTGAACTCCCCGGAGCCGGCAGCCGCCGTCTGTATCTGGCATACAGCCGGGAGGAGTTTCTCCCGCCCCACATCCGGGAATTCGTGGGCTTCCTGCGGAAAAAATTCCATTGCTGAAAAAAACAGCGGCTCCGGCGGAAAACCCCGCCGGAGCCGCTTAGCGTCCGGGGATGAAAAAACGCCCGGGAGCGGGAAGCTCTCAGGCGTTTGGGGATATTCAGCTCAGGACCGTGTCGTCCTCGTCGATCCAGTCCTGGACGTTTACGAT
>CAZQFN010000065.1:0-7950 GCA_964592685.1 uncultured Oscillospiraceae bacterium
CACAGGCGGGACTGGCCGATGCCGCCGCCCACGGTATAGGGCAGCTCGCCGGCCAGAAGGGCCTTGTGGAAGGGGAGATTCCGGCGGTGGTCGCAGCCGGCCAGTGTAAGCTGGCGATCCAGACTCTCGGGGCTGACGCGGATGCCCATGGAGGAGATCTCGAAGGCGCGGTCCAGCACGTGGTTCCGGAAGAGAATGTCGCCGTTCAGTTCCCAGTCGTCATAGTCCGGGGCGCGGCCGTCATGCTTATTGCCGGAGCTCAGGGTCTTTCCGATCTGCATGAGGAAAACGGTGTCGTGGAGCTTGGTGATCTCGTTTTCCCGCTGGTTGGGGGTCAGATCGGGGAACATATCCTCCAGCTCCTGGGTGGTGATGAAGAAAACGTTCCGGTCAAGCTCTGTGTGGATCTGAGGGAATTCCCAGCGGACTTCGTCGCAGGTCATGCAGATGGCGCTGACGATGCGCTGCACGGTGTCCTTGAGATATTCCACGGTGCGGTCGGCGGGGGTGATGACCTTTTCCCAGTCCCACTGATCCACGTAAACGGAGTGGATGTTGTCCAGATCGTCCTCGTCCCGGCGGATGGCGTTCATATCGGTGTAAAGACCGTTGCCGGTGTGGAATTCGTATTCCTTCAGGGCCCAGCGCTTCCATTTGGCCAGAGAATGGACCACCTGATATTCTCCGCCGCCGGCGGCGGGAACGTCAAAGCTGACGGGCCGCTCCACACCGCTGAGATCGTCGTTGAAGCCAGTGGCGGCGGAGACGAACAGAGGCGCGGATACACGCTTGAGATTCAGCGCGGCAGAGAGATTCTTCTGGAAATGGGATTTTATGAATTCGATGCAGCGTTGGGTCTCATAGATGTTCAGTGTTGTTTTGTATCCTTCGGGGATGGTAAGCATTGTATTTCTCCTGATGTAAAAGTGTTTCAGCGGACGCTGTACAGCATGTCGCCGTAGGAGGGAAGGGGCCACCAGCGTCGGTCGGTGATGGTTTCCATTTCGTCCACATAGGACCGCAGCTCATTCATGGCAGCGAGAATGTTGTCCCGGCAGAACAGGCTCTTTTCCTGGGCGTCGGTGATGGTGTCGGCCTCGTTGAGGACGTTTTCCAGAATGGTCACGGTGCGGGTCGTTTTTGTCATAAGTTCGGAAAGCCGCCGGGCGGTGGTGATCTCATAGGTACATTCCATGCCGTCGCAAACAGCGGCCTTGGCCGCGGCTGTGCGGGCAAGCTCGCCGGTATAGGCGCTGACGGCGGGAAGAATGTCCTTGTTCACAAGACCCACCATGGTGAGGCCCTCGGCCTTCAGCGTGGAGGCGTAGCTGCTCTGCATGATCTCATAGCGGGCGTGCATCTCGTTTTCTGTGAAGACGCCGTGGGCCTCAAAGAGCTGGATGTTCTTCTCCGCGAGATAATAGGGGAGGGCATCCGGCGTGGTGCGCAGATTCAAAAGCCCGCGGCGCTCGGCCTCCTTCACCCAGGAGTCGTCATAGCCGTTGCCGCTGTATACGATGCGCTTGTTCTCCACAATGACCTCATGGATGAGATCGTGCATCTCGCTGTCAAAATCATCGGCGGCTTCCAGCCGGTCTGCAAAGCGGCGCAGCTCTTCGGCGATGATGGTGTTGAGAACGATGTTGGCCTCGGAGATGGAGGCGGAGGAGCCGGGCATGCGGAACTCGAATTTGTTGCCGGTGAAGGCAAGGGGGGAGGTCCGGTTCCGGTCGGTGGAGTCCTTGGGGAAGCGGGGCAGAACGCTGACGCCTACCTTGAAGGGCTTCTTCTCCTCGCCCTGATAGATGGATTCGTGCTCAATGGCGTCCAGAACGGCGTTCAGCTCGTCGCCCAGGTATACGCTCATAATGGCGGGGGGCGCTTCGCTGGCACCGAGACGGTGATCGTTTCCGGCGGTGGCCACGGAAATGCGCAGAAGTTCCTGATACTCGTTCACGGCCTTCAGAATGGCGCAGAGGAAGATGAGGAACTGAGCGTTCCGGCCCGGCGTGTCCCCGGGCTCAAGAAGGTTCTCGCCGGTGTCCGTGGCGAGAGACCAGTTGTTGTGCTTGCCGGAGCCGTTGATCCCCGCGAAGGGCTTTTCGTGGAGAAGGCATTCCATACCGTGCCTCCGGGCGATGGTGCGCATAAGCTCCATGGTGAGCTGGTTGTGGTCCGCGGCGATGTTCACGGTGCTGTACACCGGAGCCAGCTCATGCTGGGCGGGAGCGGTCTCGTTGTGCTCCGTCTTTGCAACGACGCCAAGCTTCCAAAGCTCGGTGTTGAGATCTTTCATATAGGCGGAGACCCGGGATTTGATGACGCCGAAGTAATGGCCCTCGATCTCCTGGCCCCGGGGGGCGCGGCGTCCGAACAGGGTGCGGCCGGTGTAGATGAGATCCTTGCGCTTGTTGAAGACCTCCTGGTCGATGAGGAAGTATTCCTGCTCCGCGCCGGCGGTGGCATCCACGCGGGTGGCGGTGGAGTTGCCAAACAGGCGCAGAATGCGCAGTGCCTGCTTGTTGATGGCCTGCATGGAACGAAGGAGAGGGGTCTTTTTGTCCAGCGCCTCGCCGTTATAGGAAACGAAGGCGGTGGGAATGCAAAGCACACCGTCCTTCACGAAGGCATAGCTGGTGGGATCCCAGGCGGTATAGCCCCGGGCCTCGAAGGTGGCCCGCAGACCGCCGGAGGGGAAGGAAGAAGCGTCGGGCTCGCCCTGGACCAGCTCCTTGCCGGAAAACTCCATAATGGCCCGGCCGTCGCCTGTGGCGCGGATGAAACCGTCATGCTTCTCGGCGGTAACGCCGGTCATGGGCTGGAACCAGTGGGTGAAATGGGTGGCGCCCTTTTCGATGGCCCAGTCCTTCATGGCGTTGGCCACCACGGAGGCGATCTCCGGGGTCAGACGCCGGTTGGTGCGGATGGCGTTTATGACCGCTTTATAGGTCTCATGGGGGAGCCGCGCGTGCATCACGGTCTCGGAAAACACCATGGAGCCAAATACTTCCGGTACATTGATCATATGGTCAAAGCTCCTATCTCCGGCAGTGAGCCGGTGATTTGAAAAGAAACAACTAAAAAACGGAAAAACGGCGCCGACGCCCGGGAACGTATCCGCGACACCGTTGCCGATTGGTTAATACTATGATTTTATTAGAGATATGCGCTGTTGTCAAGAAAAGGCGGCGGCAAAGTCCAACAAAATTCTATGCCGGCCCCGGAAAAAGATGCATGATTATTGATAAAACTCCCCCGGATGGAAAATACCCGGGGGCAGACTGTTTGTATGGCGGCAGTCAGAGAACGGTTTGCCAGCTTCTGTGCACGGTAAAATGGTCGGCACGGGCGTGGGCTTTACGGACGATCTCATCCTCAAAGCCGATGAGTTTCAACAGATTGATGGCGTTTCTGGAAGACGCCTTGCCGGGCCTTAGCTTATAATCGAAAAACATGCCTTGTTCGGTGACTTTCTCTTCAAAGTGAAACATATTATAGCGGTCGCTCAGCAGATCGCACAATTCCAGATCGTGGGTAGCGGCAAGGCAAAGTGTGCCCCGGTCCGCCAGTGCCGCCAGAACCTCGCTGGAGGCGGCGATGCGTTCAATGGTATTTGTGCCCCGAAGGACCTCGTCGATCACGCAGAGGATGGGCGGATCTTTTTGTGAGCTGTCCAGAATGCGCTTCAGAGACTTGGTTTCAACGATGTAATAGCTCTCGCCGGCGAGGAGGTCGTCGCTCAGCGCCATGGAGGAACAGATCCGAAAAGCGCAGGCGGTATATGTATCCGCCAGACAGGTGCAGATGCTCTGGGCCATGATGGCGGCCAAGGCGGTGGTTTTCAGAAAGGTGGATTTACCGGAGGCGTTGGAGCCGGTGATGAGCATGGAGCGGTTGGCATCCACCGTATTGGGAACCGCGTTTTCCAAAAGCGGATGGACCAGCTTCTCTGCCCGAAGAAAGGGGGCTGAATCGGAAGAAAAGCGGAGGTTTGGCTCGGTGTAGTATTTCACGCTCTGCCGGTAGGAGGCGATGGCGATGGCCGCGTCCAGACGGCCGAGGGCTTCGTGGATCGTGAAGACTTCCTCGTGGCACAGGCCGAGTTTATTCTTCAGAAACTCATAGGCAATCAGGTCCAGAAGGGTAAACGTGGTGATGAGGTCTCCCAGCGTATTGCTGTCGGTAACGGTGGAGATGCCGCCGGTGTGCAGAACGGGGCGCAGACGGTCGAGACTTTCATAGGCTTTTTCCATGTGCCGGTCAAGCTCCGGGTCATGGAGCTTGCGAAGCTTCTGCATGGTGAAGACCATGGACACCGAATAGTTGACCGTGTCAAAATCACTTTGTACCCTTCGCAGAGCGATTTCGTGAACAAAAGAATTCAGCAGGATCATGGAAAAGACGGCGATCACACCCTGTTCCGGGAAGAAGGCAAGGGATATGAACGCGGCGATCAGAAGAAACAGGAGGGCGGAATAGAGAACGAGCATTCCGGTGCCGTGATGCGACGGATAAAAGGCGCGGCAGAGATCGGCCCGGCGCGTGCATCCTAGGCGGGACAGGACGGTTTCGAGCTTCAGCCGTCTGTCCGGGTCGCTTTCCGCGAAATGGATGAGGGATTTCCGCTCTTTGTATGCATTTGCTTTCACGGTGGGGCTTCGCAGCATATAGTAAAGATATTGTTCGCCGGATGTGGACCGACCGGGGTTGATGCGTTTGAATACCCGGTCCAGATCAAGGTCGGTCCATGTAATATCATCCAGAAGAAAAGCGTCCCGGCGGTCGGTTTTCCGGAAATCGTAATAAGCCCGGATGTATTCCATGTCGCCGTGAATATAAACCGGGTCGGGAATCTGGCCGAAGCGTTTCTTCAAAATGTCTTTTTTCCGGAAGGTGGTTTGATATGCGGCGCGAACGGAACCGAGCAAGTGGTCAAACATGAAAAACTCCTTGAATTTTCTGATATTGAGATAATTTTAACAGTGAATTATGAACATTTCTACCGCTGTGGAAGCAAAAAAACTCCCCCGGATGGAAAATACCCGGGGGAGTGGATGGGTAATATAATCAGAAAGCGATCTTCATGAAGAGAGCCACGCAGCAGAGAATGAGAGCGCAGGGCACATAGAGATACCGGCCGGCGAAGTACCAGAGACTGCCGAGGGGCTTTTTGCCGCCTTTGTTGATCTCGAAGAGGAGGTCGTCCTTCTTCATGATCCAGAACCAGGAAATCGCGCCCAGAGTGGCGCCGATGGGGATGATATAGATGGAGACGATATCCATCCAGGGGCCCCAGCTGAAGATGGGCTCCATAAACAGGCCCGCGCCCAGGCAGATGACGCACAGGATCACAAGGGTGATGTTGCGGCTGAGCTTGGGGAAACGGTTCTGAAGAGATTCGCTTACGGCCTCAAACATGTTCTGCAGCGAGCTCACACCGGCAAAAACCATGGCAACATAGAGGATCACGGCGAAAATGCCGCCGAAGGGGATATCCTGAAGAATGCGGGGCAGAGTCACGAACAGGAGAGAGGGGCCGGCACCCACGTCCAGCCCATAGGCGAAGCAGGCGGGGATGATGACCAGAGAGGCCACGAGGGCGGCGATGGTATCGAAAATGGCGGTGCGGACGGCCAGGGGCACGACGGGCTCGTCGTCGTCCAGATAGGCGCCGTAAACGATCATGCCGCTGCCGGTGACGGACAGGGAGAAGAACGCCTGGCCCATGGCCCAGACCCAGATCATGGGGTCTTTCAGTGCAGACCAGACGGGGGTGAACATAAACTTATAGCCCTCGCCGGCGCCGGGGAGAAAAGCCACGCGGATAGCCAGAATCAGGAAAATGATGAAGAACACGGGCATCATGATCTTGTTGGACTTTTCGATGCTTTTCGCGCCCAGCAGAAGGGTCAGCAGGGTGCCGATCACAACGATGACATGGAAGGGAACCACGGAGAAATGCGTGGTGGAGAAGCTGTCGAACCAGACGCCGGTGTCCACGGTCATAAGCTCGCCGGTGAGGGATTGGAACAGCGCTTTCAGCACATAGGCCACGATAACGGCATAGCCGATGGCGATGCACATGGAGCCGGCCAGCGGCAGCCAGCCCAGAAGTCCGCCGGCTTTCCCCATTTTTTTGCCCCGGGTGGCCCAGGCGTTTTTATAGGAGCCAAGCGTGCCGGTGCGGGAGCGGCGGCCGATGGCGTATTCCGCAGAAAGTCCGACGGCACTGAACAGGGCGACAAAGATCAGATAGGCCACCAGGAAGGCGAAGCCGCCGTATGCGCCCATTTTGTAGGGGAAGCCCCACACGTTTGCCATGCCGACGGCAGAGCCCACCGCAGCCAGAATAAATCCCCAGCGGGAGCTGAAGCGGGATGTCTTTTTTTGAGCCATAAGGATGTCCTCCTGTGTTGAAACAAGTGCGCGCGGGCACTTGACATTATTTGATAATAACTTATAATCGAAAGGAGCATTTGTCAAATTGATTAATTTGATAGAATATATAGAAATAATTTATTGAAGGAGCGGGAGATGGATCTTCGGAGTTTGAATACCTTCATACAGGTGGCGGAACTGTCCAGTTTTACCCGAGCGGCGGAAAAGCTGGGGTATTCCCAGCCGACGGTTTCCTTTCAGATCAAGCAGCTGGAGGGGGAACTGGGGGTGCAGCTGTTTGAGCGCATTGGCCATACTGTCCGCCTTACGGACGGAGGACGGGACGCGCTGGCCTATGCCCAGAGCATCTGCCGCATGAGCCGGGAGATGGCCCAGGGAGCGGAGCGGGATCGGGAGGTGCGGGGTCTTATCCGCATTGCCACGTCGGACTCCCTCTGTTCGCCTCTTCTGGCCCGGGGGTTTGCCAGTTTTCGGGCGGAGTATCCGTGGGTATCTCTCCATATTACCACGGCGGGCATCGGAGAGATGTTCCGCCTTCTGGATCACAACGAGGTGGATATGATCTGCACGCTGGACAACCATATCTATGACACAAACTATGTCATTGCCAGTGAGGAGAAGGTGGGGGCCCATTTTGTCTGTGCGGCGGATCATGCACTTGCTCGGCGGGAAAAGGTATCCGTGGAGGAACTTCTGGCGGAGCCGTTTCTTCTTACGGAGAAGGGCATGAGCTATCGCCGGATGATGGACGAGCGTTTGGCCCGGGATTCGATGGAGATACACCCGGTGCTTGAGATCGGCAGCGCGGATATTATCTGCCGGCTGGTGGGCGAGGGGATGGGCCTTTCCTTCCTGCCGGATTATGTAACGGCGGAGGCCGTTCGGGAAAAACGGGTGAAACGGCTGGCCGTGGAGGGGTTCGGCGTGGAGCTCTGGAAGCAGCTTCTTTACCATCGGGACAAATGGATCAGCCGACCCATGGAGGCGGCGCTTCGCCATCTTGCGGGCATTACACTGGGCGAACCGTAAAAAACGGCGACGTAAGAAGGATTTTTCTTGCAATGCCTCCTGAATGGGTCTATAATGTTTTATCATTTAATACTAATCTTTTAATGCTAATCTGTTACGATACGTGGAGGAAAATGGCATGAGCAACGTCCGTCCCGAAACCATGGAACGTATAACAACCCCCGAACTGGCAGAAGCCTTTATTGCCGAGCAGGTCGCGGCCGTCCGCGCCCAGGTTGGCGACAGGAAGGTTCTGCTGGCTCTTTCCGGCGGCGTGGATTCTTCCGTCGTGGCCGCCCTTCTTATCAAAGCCATTGGCAAGCAGCTCACCTGCGTGCATGTGAACCACGGCCTGCTCCGTAAGGGCGAGCCCGAGCAGGTGGTGGAGGTCTTCCGCAATCAGATGGATGCGAATCTTGTCTATGTGGACGCCACGGATCGCTTCCTGGACAAGCTGGCCGGTGTAGACGAACCGGAAAAGAAGCGCAAGATCATCGGCGCGGAATTCATCCGCGTGTTCGAGGAAGAAGCCCGCAAGCTGGA
>CAZQFN010000066.1:0-7760 GCA_964592685.1 uncultured Oscillospiraceae bacterium
AGGTGCCTGTGTTCGTAAGGACGTGTGGGTTCAAGTCCCATTCCCCGCACCAAAACAATAAACCCGGAAACCGTTGTGGTTTCCGGGTTTATTTCATTTTCACGGATTTACGAGTTCATTCTTTATCAAAACCCGTTGTAAAAGCTCACACCCTTTGTTATTATTAATTTGTGGAAAGCTGTGAGGTGATATAATGAAAAAATTTTTAAGAACTATATCCATCATCTTTGAATCCTTATGTATTCTTGGACTTCTGTTATTTGGTGCATTGGGTTTTGACCTTATTGGAGAGAATTCTTTTACCGCATCATTCAATTTTGTAATTGCTGTCCTCTGCGCAGTACCGCCAATTTTGATTGAGGTCAAGCGCAGAAAGAAAAAGAAGAATACGGAGAACAACATTAAATCAACGCCAAGTGTTCTACCACAAAAAACAGTCAACAGCAACCAATCGCCAAGGCTTTCAGAAAAAGCAAGCAAGCTTTATATCCCATATGTAGGAAAAGCTATGGCCAAACCAACAACAAGAGCCTCTGCAAACTCTATTTTGGAATCAGTAAACACTTACGCCGATATCCTTAACAAAACAACCGATCCATCTACGTTTTGTTCATGCTTCAAGAAACTGGTGGATAATCTCCGCAGTCTTATATGGGCAAACGAAAAAGGAAATGTTGTTACGTTTTTCTCTACCCCAAGAAAGGATCTCAACAACATATATAAAAATTTTTCAGAAACCATTAAAGATTTCGCTTGGAGACCATATACCGATTATTTGGGATTAGAACTTGATTCAAAGGCTAGGAACCGTCTTTTGCTTCATTTGGAGAAACTTTTGAATCACACAGAGTTTCTTATGCTTACAAAACAATCTGACATAGATTACATCAAGAGCCTAAAACAAATCTTGGAAAACGGCGAATTAAAAGAAATGTATAATGAAGATTTCGTAAAATACGCACAGTTCGTCTTGGTTCAAGAAAAAACTGGTATCACTGATCTTCAAAGACAATTTTGTCTCGGTTTCCCACACGCTGATTTCGTCCGCCAGCTCCTAATAAAAGAGGGGGTTTTGGAATTATGTTTAGGAGAATACAAGGTTGCTATAACCAAGCGCGTATGGGCCGAAATGAGACATGGAATAGGAGAACATGAATACCAAGTCGGAAAAGAGCCTATTTTTCAAAAAGCTCTTTTTAGTGATGAAATCGAAATAAGCAACTATTACAAACCAAAAACCGAGTTTCAAATCATCAGCGAGATAGAAACTGCGTTCTTTGAATTTTACAAAGACGTTATGAAGCATATGCCGCCAAGGACCACGGCTAACAAAATGTTCGATTCATTACTTAAAAAAGTGCATTCACGTGACTTTCCGCTGGTGGTTCAAATACGATTAGAACAGCTCGAAGAAGAATATAGATGTAAATTGGAAAAGATGCTAGAATTTGAATCCGTTGACATGATGAATGGATCAGAGTTTGAAGACTGGTGTTTGTGGGTTCTTGAAAACAACGGATTTGACAACGTGAAGAAAACAGGAAAAACCGGAGATCAGGGTGTTGATATTACCGCCACAAAAAGTGATATACATTACGCCATACAATGCAAGTGCTACTCCAGCAATTTAGGAAACACACCCGTACAAGAAATTCATGCCGGCAAACATATGTACGACTGTCAAATTGGTGTCGTAATGACCAACAGGTTCTTTACTCAGGGCGCAACAACCTTAGCAGGAAAAACAGGTGTTCTTTTGTGGGACAGAAATAGAATTTATGATATGTATGTAAGCGCTAAGAACAATTAAGCCTCTTTGCCGCTCATGCTTTTAAGATGTAGAACAAAGCACGCAACATCTCTTTTTGTTCGTTGAGTGAATCTACTAATACTTGGAAAACACCTCGACACAGGACTCATCAAATGTGTTAATACTGGTTGCGAAATGGCACCCCAAAGCAGATGTTCGCCCAATTATGTATAATTGGGTCGGAGCATTGCATTAGGAAAAAAAGGAAAGGAATATTGAATTTAACTTCTATCAACGTGGATCCATGTTCCTCAAGAATGGCATAAACACGGAAAGTGGAATTTAAACAAGCAGATCAAACGCACTGAAGAAGTGCAGCATAAGCTTGAAAGGACACACCATTAAGGGCCGCGCGTCAAACAGGAGGTATACGCACCTTTTCACGCCCCCCTGTTACGCACCATTTGGTAGCACTTTTCTTCTTTCGCCCCGTTTCGTCGGAAACGGGGCGTTTTTGCGTTTTCCGGGAATTGCTTACAATAATCTAATATGTTATAATCCAAACAGATCCCCCGAAAGGAGCGATTCCCATGGATCTTATGGAAGCCATCCGCGCGCGGCGCAGCGTGCGGCAATATACGGACGATTTCATCGACCCATCGCTGGTAAACGAGCTTCAGACTTTCATCAACGAATGCAACGCCGCAAGCGGGCTGAACATCCAGTTCATCGTGGACGAGCCGGACGCCTTTGACGGTTTTCTGGCCCGGTATGGCTGGCTCAGCGGCGTGACGGATTATCTCGCCATGGTGGGCAAGAAGACGAAAGAGGCCGAGGAAGCCTGCGGCTATTACGGAGAGCAGATCGTGCTTCGGGCCCAGCAGCTGGGGCTGAACACCTGCTGGGTGGGCGGCACATATAAGAAAGCCAAAACCGATTTCTATGCCGCGGAGGACGAGAAGCTCCATCTGGTCATCGCCATCGGCTATGGCAAAAACCAGGGCATCCCCCGCCGCAGCAAGGGCTTCGACGCCGTGGCAGACGCCCGGGGCGGCGCCCCCGAGTGGTTCCGCCGGGGCATAGAAGCCGCGCTCATGGCCCCCACCGCCTTGAACCAGCAGCGCTTCAAATTCACGCTGCGGGGCAATGTGGTCACGGCCCGGGCGGGACGCGGGGCCTACACCCGCATCGACCTCGGCATCGCCAAGTGCCACTTTGAGATCGCCGCCGGAAAAGAAAACTTCGTCTGGGGAAAATAACACTTTCTCCCCTTGACCCGCGCAAAAATCAAAAACAGAAAGGATCGACCAACATGCCGTATTGTACAAACTGTGGCTGCTCCGTGACCGAGACAATGTCCTTCTGCCCCGGCTGCGGCACATCCCTTGCCTCATCCTCCGTTCCGGGCCCGGTCTACACCGATCCCAACGCCGGCCAGTCCCGGTCGGACACCGAATACACCCAGACCGGCAACTATAAGCTCATCCTTATAAACTGCGGCACCTGCTCCATCGCGACCGCCGTCCGCGTTCTGGAAAACATTCTGGGCTATCCCTCCGCCCAGGCCCGGGAGCTGATCCACGCGGCACCGGTGGAATGCGCCTGCAATCTCACCCTGCCCCAGGCTCAGTATCTGGCCCAGACCCTCACGGAATACGGGCTGAGCGTGTCCGTTCTGGACAGCGCCGGCCAGTATGTGGATCTGAACAATTTCGCCAACACCTCCGTTTTTGACAGCAACGGCAATCTTCTGCCGGCCATTGCCGCAGCCCTTGCCATGCTCACGGCGGCAAACCGTGTGCGCCGCGTTTCCCGCTGGCGCTACACAGAGCCCCTGCCGCCCCTCTTCCGGCTGAATTACCGGCGGATGCCCCCGCCTCCCCGACACAATCTCTTTGCGCCGGCGCCCCGGCGTCATGCCCCCCGGCCCGCAGCGCCCAGACCTCCCGCTCACCGCGGCGGCATGGGCCCCATCGGCGGTCCTGGACGTGGGCCCGGCGGTCCCGGCAGAGGCCCCGGCGGTCCCTCCGGCGGCGGTCGCGGTCCCTCCGGCGGCGGTCGCGGTCCCTCCGGCGGCGGTCGCGGTCCCTCCGGCGGCGGTCGGGGCGGACGCGGCGGCGGTGGCGGAGGCGGAAGACGCTGAACCCAAAACACAACAAGGAGAACAACATACCGTGAACGAAAACGTAATGGAATGCCTGCAGAACTACGGCATCAAAAACTATAACTGCGCCCAGTCGATACTTTGCGCCTATGCGGACGAGCTGGGTCTGGACAAGCAGCTCGCCTATCGCATGGCGGAAAGCCTGGGCGGCGGTTTTGGCGGAATGCAGGAAGTCTGCGGCGCATTCTCCGCGGCCTGCCTGGTTCTGAGCTGCTATACCAGCGACGGAAAGCTGGAGGGCGGCAGTTCAAAGCCCGTCACCCGTCAGGCCATTCTGAAAGCGGCGGAGATGTTCAAGGCCGAAATGGGCTCCATCATCTGCCGGGAGATCCTGGGCGGCGAAAAGATCGGCCACGGCTCCTGCGGCAAGCGCGTCCGCACAGCGGCGGAGATTCTGGAAACCCTTCTTCCGGAGCTTAAGAAAGAAAATCCGTGATAAAGTCCGATCGGCTATGGCCGCGTCTGTCCATCAGACGCGGCTCTTGCTTTTCCCCTGCACATAGGGTACAATAGACAAACTTCAACGCAAACTCAACACCCTATGTTTGAGAGGATATCATTTTGGACGTCAATTATAAAAACAAGCGGTATTACAACACCGCCAAATATCCCATCCGCCAGCCGCTGTTCATCGTATGGCTTATCCGGCTTCTTTCAAAAATCGCCCTTCTCGGCCAAAAGTATACCATCGAAAAGGTGAACATGGAGGGCGTAAAGCCTCCCTATATCCTTCTGAGCAACCACATGTATTTCATCGATTTCGAGCTGGCCGCCATGTGCACCTGGCCTCACCGGGTGAACAACGTGGTCAGCGTGGACGGTTTCTATCGCCGGCCCTGGCTCATGGAGCTCATCGGTGCCATCTGCACCCGAAAGTTCGTGGCAGATCTGCATCTTGTAAAATCCATCCGCAAGGTTCTCCGGCGGGGAGATATCCTGTGCATGTATCCCGAGGCCCGCTATACTCCTATCGGCACCCGGGCCTTCCTGCCCGAATCTCTGGGAAAACTTATCAAGATGAACAAAGTCCCGCTGGTGGTCATCACTCACCACGGAAACCATCTCCACACCCCTTTCTGGAACTTCCGCAAAAAGCGCAAAGTCCCCTTGCACACCGTCATGACCCGGGTGCTCACCGCCGAACAGGTGCAGAGCATGTCCGCGGCGGAGATAAACGCCGCCCTGCACAAGGCCATGGAATACGACGAATACCGCTATCAGAAGGAAAACGGCATTCTCATCACCGAGCCTTACCGGGCCGAAGGACTGCACAAGGTCCTCTATCAATGCCCCCACTGTCTTGCGGAATCGAAAATGGCCACAGAGGGCGCGGAGCTTTTCTGCACGGAATGCGGAAAGCGTTGGTTTCTGCGGGAAGACGGTCAGCTGGAGGCCCGGAACGGCGAAACAGAATTTCCCCATATCCCGGACTGGTTCCAATGGGAGCGGGAGCAGGTGCGCGCCCAAATCGAGGCCGGCACCTATTCCTTTGAGGATGAGGTGGATGTCTACTCCCTGCCCCGATGCTGGCGATTTCTTTCTCTTGGAAAAGCCACCCTGCGCCATGATATAAACGAGGGCTTCGTGCTGGAGGGCTTCCACAACGGCGCCCCCTATCGCATTCAGCGCATTCCCGCGGGCATGAACAGTCTCCATGTGGAATACGATTACTGCTACATAAAGCCCCACGACTGTGTGGATATTTCCACGGATAAAGATTCCTTCTACTGTTATCCCGCGAAGCAGAACGTCATCACCAAACTGGCCTTTGCCACGGAGGAGCTGTATCTCCGCTCCCAGCAGCAGAAGACCGCAAAGAGATAACGCACATAAAAAAGTCCGGCCCCACAGCGTCACATGCTGCGGGGCCGAATTTCTTTATTTCATCAGCTCATCCGTGAGCCGGAGGATCTCCGGGGCGATTTTCTCCCGCTCCCGGGCGGCAATATGGGTATACAGCGGATAAGCCGCTGCCACACCGGCCATGCCAATGATGCCAACGACGATACCCAGGACAAACAGATCCCACACCATGCAGTAGCACATGCCGACACCCAGGACCAGGGCGCTGACAATGCCCACCACCAGCGACGCCATGGAGGCTTTTTGAGTCACCCCGTTGTCCAGACGGCGAAGCTGCTCCAGCTTATCCTCTTCTTTGGGGATGTATTTTTCCCGGATGCGCTTGATCTCCTCCTGCCGGGGAGCGGAATAGGTATATTCAAAAGATCGATTGTTGTGTTCCATAGAAATCTCCTGTTTTATCTTTATGTACGCAGAGAGCGAATTTCCCGGGTGGCCCGCCCGATGGTATACACCGCCAGGGCTATGACCACAATGCTGATCCCCGCGCCGGTGAGGGCGATCATAACACGCTCCCCCTGGGCGGTCATATCCCCGATCCCGAAGGCAGCAAACATGGCCGTCTCCAGGTTCAGCATGGAAACGAGTGCCGCCGTAAGGTCTATAACCTTGGTCGTTGACATGACCAGGCTTTGGTATTTTTGGTATTTAAAAAGGTCGATAACGGCGCTGACAGTGATATAGAATGTGTACATAGCCATCACATAGATGAGTATTCCGGCATACTCCGAACCCCGGCCCTGGTACATCATCATCATAACGGCCCCGGAAAGGGCCACATTCACCAGCATCAGAATCCAGGCACACAGCCGGGAGCGGCGAAGCTCCAGGATCCGATCCTTTCCGATGCCGGTGCCCCGCACAAAGCGCACCAGAAGAAACCGCATCACCGACAGAATGGTATAATACCCCGCCAAGATAATAAACCATACGGACTTATACAGCAGGCCCGACACCAAGTTAGCCGCCACATAGAGCAGATTGATGGCCAGCGAGCGATACAGGGACACATGGGTCTTGAACACAACGTCCGTCATGTAACGACCGCCAAACTCCGTATCATAAAACTTTTGCTTCACCGAGCGGTAACAGTTGGGGAAAACGCCGGCGCAGTAGAGCACTGTCACCATCAGAGTATAAAAGGCCAGCACATAGGTCACATAGGCAAGAACCGTTTCCTCCCAGTCCTTGAGAAACACGGCCACCAGCGCCGCCGCGCTCACAAGGATCAAAACGATCATCAGCCAGACCGGCGGTGTGAGGAGCTTTTTGCAGATGCTTTTCCAGTCCCTCATAGCCCCCTCCGAAGTCTTACGGTGAAGGTACTGCCCTGCCCCAGCTCACTGACGACCGATATTTCCCCGCCGGCAATGTCCATAATGCGCTTCACGAGGGCAAGACCCAGACCGTTTCCGGCAGTAGCATGGGAGGTGTCGCCCTGATAGAATTTTTCAAAAATATGGGCCCCTACCTCCGGGCTCATGCCGCAGCCGGTGTCCGAAACTTGAACCACCGCGCAGTCCTCGTCCGCAGAAAGTGACAGGCTGACCGTTCCGCCCGCAGGCGTGAACTTGAAGGCGTTGGAGAGAAGATTGTTCCAAACAAGAGACAGAAGTTCCCCGTCCGCCCGGATGGTCACCGCCTCGGAGATGTCCGTCTCGATCTCGATATCCGCCCGCTCCCACACGCTCTCATACTGCAGCAGGCACTGACAAAGCTGCTCAGAGAGGTCGTATTCCTCTGCCGCAGGGAATATCTGCTGATTCTCCAGTTTGTTCAGCTTCAGCGTGTTGGTGATAAGCCCCGTGAGCCGGCGGGAGGCATCGATCACCCCCCGGGCATATTCCATCCGCTCCGCCTCCGTCAGTCCCGGCTGACAAAGCAGGGAGCCATAGTTCTGCATCACCGCCAGGGGCGTTTTCATCTCGTGGGAGACATTTGCGATGAAGTCCGTCCGCAGCGTCTCCACGCCGGAAAGCTCCT
>CAZQFN010000067.1:0-5659 GCA_964592685.1 uncultured Oscillospiraceae bacterium
GGAGCTGCAGCAGAAGGCGGCCCAGCAGACCTTTGAAAACGCCGTCACCAAATGGGAGAGCTATGGCTATGTGACCGAGGACATCGCGGAGATCCTGTCCCTCCCGGCGGGCACGGCCTATTCCCAGCAGGCCTATGACGCCTGGTATCAGGCCTATCAGGAGGCGGCCAACGGCATCTATACCGGCAAGACCCTGCAGGACACCGTGAACGCCCCCGCCCGGACCGGGGAGGGCTCCGCCAACCCCGCCGCCGGGGACAGCCCCGCCAACCATGCCACCGTCTCCCGGGGGAGCACCGGCGCCGACGTGACCGCCCTCCAGACCTATCTCATCCATCTGGGCTATCCCTGCGGCGACAAGGGGGCCGACGGCATCTTCGGCTCCGACACCGGCGCTGCCGTCCGGGCCTTCCAGCGCGACTACGGCCTTACGGTGGACGGCATTGTGGGCAAGAAGACGTGGTATGCCATCTTCGCGGCGATGTAAAGCGCCTTGCTGACGCATCCGAATACTTCGTTGCGGAACCTGCGGTCATCGGTCACATACCTCAAGTATGCTCCCTCGACCGCAGAACCCCGCGCCTCGTCTCGAATGCGTCATCTTCGCGGCGATGTAAAGAGCGTGGCTGACGCATCCGATACTTCGTTGCGGGGGCTGAACTCCCTCCGTCTGCCTTCGGCAGCCACCTCCCTCTATGAGGGAGGCTATTGGCCCCCTCTCAGAGGGGGCTGTCACGAAGTGACTGGGGGAGTTCACTGGCATATATTGCACCCACGCCCCACAAACAAGACCGGGCCCCAAAGGGCCCGGTCCGGATAGTGTATTCGGTTCAGTTGAGATAATCCCAGCCGACGATGGTGCCGCGGTCCACCAGAACGGCGATGCCGTAGCCGTCAAAGCACCACCACTCCAGACCGGCCTCGTCCTCCAGGATCCCGTCGGTCTCGCCGAAGACCCGGGTAGCGTATTCCGCCGGATGGCCCACCAGATACTGGGCCGCCTCGGCATAGGCATAGAGGTTGATGTTTTCGTAATACCGGCTGAGGAAGGTGGCCAGCTCCGCCCGGGTGATATAGCTCCCGGGGTTCAGGGAATAGGTGCCGTCCCCGTTGTCATAGCCCGCCTGCAGCCCCAGCGCCACGCTCCAGGTCTCGGCCTCCAGGGCCCAGGAGGAGATGCTGCTCACGTCGGTGATGCCGGTGTCGGCCAGATCTAAGATGTCGCTCCATGTGTTCAGAGACAGCTTTTTATAGACCGTGAAGCGGTTGAGGAACACCAGAAACTGCTCCCGGGTCACCTCGGTCATGGGATAGAAGCAGCCGTCGTCATAGCCCAGGGTGATCTCGTTCTCCGCGGCCCACACGATGGCATCGTGGAACCAGGCGTCCTCGTCCACATCCGGGAAGGGGCAGTCGGCGGTGATCTCCGGCTCGCCGTCCAGACGGTAGAGCACCATGACCACCTGGGCGCGGGTGGCGCTGCCGCCGGGGGCGAAGATGCCCTCGCCCATGCCGGCCATCAGACCGGTTTCATAGCAGTACATCACATAGTCGTAATACCAGGACTCCTCCGCCACGTCGGAGAAGCCGTACCACACGGGGGTGAGGTTTCCGGCATAGCCCGTACCGCCGAGGATTGCCGCCACGGTTAGATCTTCGCCGTCCTCATCCTTGAATCCCCAGAAGGCGCTGCCCTGTGCGTCGGGCTCCACCTCAATGGTGTTCAGCTCCGTGAGATTCAGACAATCCTTGCCCAGAGACTCGATGGTGTTGGGCAGGGCGATGGATTCCATCTTCGGGCAGTAATAGAAGGCATAGTTGCCCACAGCGGTGATGCCGTCCATAACCACAACATGCTTTACCGCAAAATCGGAGCGAAGCTGGCTCCAGGGGGCGGGGGAACCGCCCTCGGCGGTGGTGAAATCGGGCATGGCGCCGGTGCCGGAGATAGTGAGATAGCCCTCGGTGTCAAGGCTCCATTCGATGGTGTCCGTCAGCTTGCCGCCGGTCTGCCACACGGCGGTGAGGTTGCCCTCGTATGCCGCGCCCATGGCGATGTCGCCGTTGGTGTAGGTATTGCCTGCCTCATCCACCCAGTGGAGGAAAGTCACGCTCTTGTCCTCGCCCTCCGCCACGGTGATGGATTCCAGGGCGGTGCAGTCCTTGAAGCAGTCAGGGCCCAGGGTCTCGATGGTGGAGGGAAGCTCGATGGAAGCGATGCGGCTGCAGTCCTGGAAGGCGCCCTGGCCGATGGCGGTGAGCCCCTCCGGCAGCCAGACGCGGGACAGGGTTTCCCAGTCACAGAAGGCATAGCTGCCGATGGTGGTGACGCCCTCTTCAACGACCAGATACTGGCCGATGGGATTCAACAGCCAGGGGGCGCCGTCGTCCAGACCCGTTCCGTAATCTTGCATGGGGCCGGTGCCGGAGACGGTCATGACCTTGTCCTCATAGGTGAGGGTGGAAGATATTTTCCAGGTCACATTGTCGCCGCAGTCGCCATGGCCGGTGGAAGTGGTCGGGCCATATATGACGGTGACGCCGTTTATCGTCTCGGGCAGCTCGTTGAGATATTTCCAACGGAACTCCGTGGCGTTGGAGCGGATGGAATACAGCGCGTCGCAGCCCTGGAAAGCGTCCTCTGCCAGATCGGTGAGAGAGCGGGGGAAGGTGACGGTCTTCAGAGCGGTGCAACCGGCAAAGGCTTTTTCGCCGATGGCTCTCACAGGGGCGGGGATCACAATGGATTTCAGAGCGGTGCAGCCCTGGAAGGCACCCGCGCCAATGGTTTTGGTGTAGGTGCTCTGAGCGGTGAAGCTGGTGAGGTTGGTGCAGCCGGCAAAAGCGTTCGTGCCGATGTTGATATCCGCACCGCCGGTGTGGAGGATGACGATGGAAGTGATGCTCTCTTTGATGGCGTCCCAAGGGGGGAGATTTTCCTCGTTATAGTCGGGGATATCGCCGCAACCCTCTATGGTGAGAACGCCTTCGTCAGACAGCGTCCAGGTCAACCAGGATTCCTCGATGGAGCCGGAGCCGGTATCGCCGGGAACGACGGCGCTGCCGTATTCACCCCAGATGGGGAAGAGGTTTCCGGAGTATTCGGCTCCGTTGGCGATCTCCTCGCTGGTGAAGAAGGCACCGTCGGAATCCTCCCACACGGAGAAGGCCACGGTCTCGCCGTTTACCGTTTTGTCGGCCACGTTTATGGTTTTCAGAGAGTCAAGATCGCCCTGGGTGCCGACAAAGGAGCTTCCCAGAAGCTCCAGGGTGGAGGGGAGGTTTATGGTCTCCACGGCGTAGCAGTTGATGAAGCAGCCGTAGGGGATGTTGGTGATGCCCTCCTCCACGGTGATGGTCTTCAGCGTGTCGCATACGCCGAAGGCATTCTCGCCGATGGAAGTGAGGCTGCCGGGCAGGGTGAGTTCCGTGACGGCGCTGCTGGGGTCAAAAGCCGAATAGCCCAGCGTCTCGATGCCGTCGGGCAGGTCGATGGTCTTGAGACTGTTAAAGGTGAAGGCAAAGTCCCCGATGCTCTTCAGCGTAGCGGGGAAGGCGAGAGTCTCCAGATTCTCCATGCCCTGGAAGGCCTTTTCGCCGATCACCTCAAGGCCATCGGGCAGGGTCACGGAGGACGCGCTGCACCAGGCGAAGTTGTTTGCGCCGATGGCGGTGACACCCTCGCCCACCACGATGGCGGTGAGCTTGTCAAAGCAGCCGTACCAGGGAGCGCCGCTGATGGAACCATAGTCGGGCATGGTGCCGGTGCCGGTAATGGTGAGGACATAGTTCTCGTCCACGGCCCAGGTGATGGTCTCCGTCAGAGAGCCGGAGGCGGGCACGGTGAAAGCCGGGGCTTCCTCGCCGTCCCCGTCGGCGTCGCCGTCATCGGAGCCGTCTCCGTCGGAAGCGGTGTTGTCGTCGGAGGCGGTGCCGTCGTCGGAGGCGGTGTCCTCGTCGGAAGCGGTGTTGTCGTCGGAGCCGTCGCCGCTGTCCGTGGTCAGCAGGGTGTCCCCGCTGTCGGCGGTCTCCGGGGCGGCGGGCGTCTCCTCGTCCCCGTCGGTTTCGGCGGGGATCGTCTCCGCCGGTCCGGCCAGCAGCGCGGCGGCATCCGTCCCCTCCGTCGCAAAAGCGGGGGCGGCAAGGCTTGCGGCCATGCACAGGCACAGAAGCAAAGCGATCATCTTTTTCATCAGGAAAACCTCCTTTTGGGGAAACGGCCCGATCGCCGGGCGGGAAATCCATCCGGTTGATTTACATAATAGTTTGTCGAAAAGAATTGAGATTTTCTCATTAAAATATTAACACAAACCGCGCCCCCGGTCAAGATAAATTCTCCGATGAATCGGTGGGAAATGCCCCCGATGCCCGGTGTTTGAAATGGGGCGGGGGATATGGTATGATAGAGGCGCCTGCAAAGGAGGCGTGCGCATGTTTCTTGAAAAGGCCCGCTGGGTCACGGATAAATATATACTGCTGATGCTGGGGGTATTCCCTCTGTTCGTGGGGTTTCAGGGCTATGACGCGGTGACGGAGTCGAAGTTTTTCTTCTTCGCCGCGGCCACGGGGCTGTGGGCCCTGTGCGTGGCGGCGCTGCTCATCGTCGGCGCGGCGAAGGGGGAGCGCTATGGTCTCGCCGTCCGGCCCGGCCATCTGTGCATGGGGCTGTTTCTGCTCATGGGGGCCTTCTCCGCCGTGTCCTCGGACTATGGGGCGGTGTGCCTTCTGGGGGCCAGCCGGAACACCGGCTATCTCACCACGGTGCTGTATGGGCTCATCTTCTTCGGCGTGTCCTGGCTGGGTGCGCCCCGGCGGCGCTATGTGTGGGCCATGACCCTGGCCGCGGGGGTGAGCGCCCTCATCGCGGTCATCCAGCTGTTCGGTCTCAACCCCCTGGGCTTTTTCCCGGAGGGGACAAATTATTATGACAAATACATCCTCTGGGCCGGGGCCTTCCTGGGCACCATGGGGAACGTGGGCACCTTCTCGGCCCATCTGTGTCTGGCCCTGCCGGTGACGGTGGCCTGGGCCGTCCGCTCGCCCCACCGGGG
Organism: uncultured Oscillospiraceae bacterium; assembly: GCA_964592685.1. GTDB lineage: Bacteria > Bacillota > Clostridia > Oscillospirales > Oscillospiraceae > CAJOIG01. The sequence continues at coordinate 5,052 of CAZQFN010000067.1, forward strand.
GGATCGGTGGCTCCTGCTGCCCGCGGCGCTGGAGACGGTGATGCTGGTGCTCTGCGATGTGACCGCCGGGCTTCTGGCCGGGGGGGTCACGGTGCTGGCCGCCGTGCCCGTGCTGATCCGGAACCGCCGCCGGGGGAAAACCGCCGCCTGTGTCTCCGGCGGCGTCACGCTGGCGGGTCTGGCGGGGCTGTATTTCTGGCCCGGAACCTCCGGCACCCTGTGGGAGATGAGCCGCGTGCTCCATGGGGAGCTTCTGGATTCCTTCGGCTCCCACCGGGGACAGATCTGGAAGCAGGGCTGGGAGCTGTTTCTGCAGCGGCCATGGCTGGGGGGCGGCCCCGGCACCGCCGCGGAGCGGTTCGATATCCTCTGGGAGGGGGAGAATTTCCTTGTCCGCGTGGATAATCCCCACAATGTCTATCTCGGCTATCTCATGGACATCGGCCTCGTCGGGGCCCTGGCCTATGTCGCCGCCGCCCTCTGTTCCCTCGTTACCTGGGTCCGCCGCCGGGACAATGACCTCCTGGCCGCCCTGGGCTGCGGCTTTCTCTGCTATCTCATCCAGGATTTCTTCGGCCTGGGATTGAGTTTGACGGCGCCCATGTTCT
>CAZQFN010000067.1:5759-7753 GCA_964592685.1 uncultured Oscillospiraceae bacterium
TGCGTTATCTGCGGCGCGGCTGGTGCGGGGGACGCGGAAAAACATCCGCCCGCCTCACTAAAGTCTTCGACCAAGCGTTCGGCGTGAGGGTGTTTTCCCGCTTTGATGCCGTGCGTTATCTGCGGCGCGGCTGGTTATGCACCGGCCCAAAGCCTCCCCCTTCAAAAGGGGGAGCCGCGAGCCAAAACAGAATACAAAAAGCCCGCAGCGGTGTGCTGCGGGCTTTGCTATGTCAGGTAGAGGTGGAAGAACTGTTCTGGGAGCCGCCGGAGCTGCCGCCGGTGTTGCTGCTGGAGCCTGTCTGCGTGGTGGGGGTGGTCACAGGCGCATCCGTCACAGCGGGGGGATCCGTGGGAGCCGCGGTGGGAACAGAAGTGGGCACGGAGGTAGGCACGGAGGTGGGCACAGCGGTGGGCACGGCCGTGGGCGTCACGGGCGTGGGCAGATTGCTGCCGCCGCCGCTGGGCGTGTTGGTGGGAACGGGGGTGGCGTCCATGCCCGCCTGGGCGTCCGGCGTGCTGGTGAGTACCAGGGTGCCGGAGACGACGCCGGTATCCACCTCGCCGGTCTCCAGGGTGAAGATATAGAACACCAGGGCCTCATCGCTGTCGTCGGTGGCGGTGAAGGTCAGGGTGGCTTCGGTCTCGGTGGCTTCCCCGGCTTCCTCATCCGCGGCGGTCTCTTCGCCGGTCATCTCCATCACGTCCACATAGAACAGACCGAGATTGGCCCGGTAGGTGAGGGTGTCCATGTCCTTGCCGTCGATGTCCGCCTCGGTGTAGAGCCAGCGGGTGCGATAGCTGTCCTCGTCAAGAACGACGTTCTCGTTGGGGTCGTCCAGATTCAGGTATTTGCCGTTGTTCACAAGAGAGGTGCGGTTCGCGCCATAGGCGTAATCCACGTTCTCCGCGGTCCAGAGCATGCCCTCCACCACGGGATCCAGGATATAGAACTGGCCGTCCGTGGTCTTGGCCACCTGGGCCTTCACGGTGCGCAGCTCTGTCTCGTCATAGTGGAGAAGGATGGTGGCGTTATAAATCTTGGTGTTCTCGTCCTCGTCGCCGAAGAGGGTGACGCCGTTCTGCTCAGGCGCTTCCACCTCGGTCTCGGTGTCGATGAGGGCGATGACGTAGTCCTTGCCCTCCTTCATGCCGTCGGCCTGGAGGAAGACTCCCTCCTGCTCCTCGTCGTACTTACCGTAGTCGATGGGCTCGGGCGTGGGCTCGGGGGTGACCTCCGGCGTGGGCTCGGGGGTGGGTTCGGGCGTGGGTTCGGGGGTGGCCGTGGGTTCGGGATTGGCGCTGATCACCTGGAAGGCGAAGGGGGAGAGGCTGTCCGCCTGGAAGGAGACGGCGCTGTTCTGGATGAGATAGGTACCCAGAAGCTCCCACTGGCCGCCGGTGTAATGATACACCGCCAGACCGTCGTTATCCGGGAAGGAAACATCGGCGATGGTGATGATCATGGGGAAGGCGGGATCCTTTTTGCCGGCCCAGCTGATTTCCAGCAGCATGAACTGGGCGTTGGGATCATCCGTCTCCGGGGCCATGGTGCCCTCCGTGACGGAAAGTTTATCGGTTACGATCTTGCCGTTGGCGTCCTGCGCGGCGATCTGCGCAGAGATGTTGGCGCCGGGTTCCTGCGCGGAGGAGCCGTCGCCCAGAAGGAAGTGGACGCAGAGGAAGGCCAGGGCGACGATCACCACAACGAGTACGCCGACCAGGATCCAGAGCTTCCAGTTGGAGCCGCCGGAAGAATGATGTCCAGACATAATATCACTACCTTATCATAGAGTTTCCCTCATTATATACGATACGGGCGGAAGATGCAACAAAAAATTACGAAAAATTACATATTGGATAATTTTTGTTTCCATTCGACGGGTTTTGAAAAATTTTTTGAAGAAACGAAAAAATATGCTTGACATTTTGTTCCGCACCTGCTAGAATCAAAAAGCTCGTGGCCGAGTAGTTCAGTCGGTTAGAACGCCGGCC
>CAZQFN010000068.1:0-7731 GCA_964592685.1 uncultured Oscillospiraceae bacterium
GCCCGCGGCGGCGCCCGTATGTTCAACACCACCATGGTGGACACCATGGTCAACGACGGTCTGTGGGACGTGTACAACAACTACCACATGGGCACCACCGCCGAGAACATCTGCGACATCTGGGGCATCACCCGTGAAGAGCTGGACGAGTTCGCTCTGTCCAGCCAGCAGAAGACCGCTGCCGCTCAGGCCGCCGGCAAGTTCGACGACGAGATCGCTCCCGTGACCATCAAGGTCAAGAAGCAGATGGTCGAGTTCAAGGTGGACGAGTTCCCCAAGAACGACACCACCGCCGAGAGCCTGGCCAAGCTGCGCGGCGCTTTCCCCGTCAGCAGCGACAACAACGTCGACGCCATTGTGGACACCTTCGAGGCCACCGGCCGTCACGAGGCTGAGGGCTTCGGCACCCAGCGTGTCACCGCCGGCAACGCCTCCGGCATCAACGACGGCGCTGCCGCCATCATCCTGGCCAGCGGCGAGGCCGTTGAGAAGTACGGCCTGAAGCCCATGGCCAAGCTGGTCTCCTACGGCCAGGGCGGCGTCGATCCCAAGATCATGGGCGTCGGCCCCGTGCCCGCTTCCAAGGCCGCTCTTGCCAAGGCCGGTCTGACCATCGACGACATCGACCTGGTCGAAGCCAACGAGGCTTTCGCCGCCCAGTCCATCGCTGTGGCCCGCGAGCTGAACTTCGACATGGATAAGGTCAACGTCAACGGCGGCGCCATCTCCCTGGGTCACCCCGTCGGCGCTTCCGGCGCCCGTATCATCGTCACCCTGGTGCACGAGATGCAGAAGCGTCCCGAGGCCAAGCGCGGTCTTGCCACCCTGTGCATCGGCGGCGGCATGGGCGTTGCCACCATCTGGGAAAAGTGCTGAGATAACACCATATAACATAAAAGAGAGACTCGATCGAGTCTCTCTTTTTTTACCCCCTCCGTCTGCTGACGCAGACACCTCCCCCTTGAAAGGGGGAGGCTTTCATCTATACAATAATCCTCAAAAACAAATCTCCGCTTCGAACCGTCCCTCGCTGCGGCACCAGAGACGGTCATCATCGCAGCGCCAGTCCAGGGCGATCTCCTCATCGGGGAAGGTCTCGGCGCGGTAGTTGATGCGGATGGCGGTCATGGGATGGCTTTCGTGAAACTCCCGGGATGGGAGATCGCACATCCAGTCCACATAGCGGGTGTTGGTGAGATGGCCGTTGATATCCACCTCGGAAAAGCGCACCTGCCGGGGCGTCCGCTCAAAGGCCGCCGGGGGGAGGATGGGCTTCATCCGGGGCAGGCGGGTGCCCGGGGCCTCCGGCGTGGGCAGGGATATTTTGGGGATATTGGGGCTCATCATGGAATGGGTCTCCAGATCGGACAGGACCCACATGGAGCAGCCCGTGGCCAGGAGCGCCCCCTCGGCGCTCCACATTTCATAATGGAAGGGGCAGATGCCGCCCCGGGTGCAGCCGGCCCAGCCACGGACGGTGATCTCGTCGCAATGCTCGGGCAGACGGTGGACGACACACTCCACCTTGGCGGCCACCCAGATGATGCCCTTTTCCATCATGGCATCCAGCCCAACGCCCCAGCCCTCGGTGAGGTCCTCGGAGCAGTCCTGGAACATGGCCAGCATGGCCGAGGGCTTCAGGCGCCGGAACATATCGCAGTCCCGCATGAGAACGGTCAGCTTTTTTTCATAATACAATCTTTCCATAGGGTTATTTTACCACATCTGTCAACAAAAGACGGCCCCGGGCAGGGCCGTCTTGTTCATTTCTTCCTTTGAATCAGCGGGTGCCGGCCCCGGTCGATGGCATAGAAAACCACGCAGACCAGCGCGCCCAGCGCCTCGATGAGCATATCGTCCATGGTGTCATGGAGGCCCAGATCCAGATAGCCCGCCACGGGCAGGGCCACGCCGTCCACCACCGTGACGGTGATCTCCGGGATGGACACAAGCTCCCCCAGACCGCTGCCCAGCGTATAGGAATGGATGGCAGTGACCACGGAGTCGTTTTGCATATCCATGGCGAAAAAGGTGTCCATGCCATACTCAAAAAACTCCCACACCACAGATATGGCCAGGGAGAAGCACAGGGCAAACACCACCGTGAGCAGCAGAGAGCAGGGCTTTCCCCGGTTCAGGATCTCCGCCAGAAACACGCCCAGCACCGCAAACACCACGCCGCCGCACAGATGCAGCAACATATCCCACCAGGGCAGGATGTAATAAAAGTCATAGCCATGGCCCAGCAGAGAGCCGATGGCATAGAGCAGGCAGAACACATACAGCCAGGTGGCCATGCGGCAATGAAAATACTTTTCCAGAAGCCAGGGCAGACACACAAGACCCACAGACGCCGCCGCCAGCGCAAGCTCCGTGCCGCCGGCGCTCCCCGCCAGATAGAAAACGGAAAACAGGCAGAACGCCTGACACAGAACAAAGGTCACAGACCTCCATGCGCGCTCACTTTTCCGAAGTTCAGTTTTCACCAAATCTCCCCTTTCTGCTCACAGTCACATAAATTACAGTATGCGCAAAAATGTTCAAGCAAACCTCACAAAACGACAAAAATCCCGGCTCCTTTCGGAACCGGGATTCTGATTGACTTTTCAGGAGTTATCAGCCGTTGACCATCTTGGCCACTTCGGCGGCCAGGTCGTCGACCTTCTTCTCGATGCCCTCGCCCTTCTCGAAGCGGATATAGTTCTTCACGGCGATGGGAGCGCCCACTTCCTTGGCAACAGCGGCGACATGAGCGGTCACGTCCTCGCCCTCGCCCTTGACGAAGGCCTGCTGCAGGAGGCAGATCTCCTTGTACATCTTCTCGATGCCGCCCATGACGATCTTCTCGATGATCTGATCGGGCTTCTTGGCATTCTTGGGGTCCTGCTTGGCCTGGGCCAGGCGGACGGTCTTCTCATGCTCAACGAACTCGGCGGAGACATCGGCCTTGTCCAGGAACTGGGGGTTCATGGCAGCGATCTGCATGGCCAGATCCTTGCCCAGCTCGTTGACGGCCTCGGCGGAAGCCTCGGTCTCCAGAGTGACGAGAACGCCGATCTTGCCGCCGGCGTGGACATAGGGGACGGAAACGCCCTCGGACACGCGGACGAAGCGGCGGATGTCCATGTTCTCGCGGACGGAGAGGAACAGCTCGTTCTTGGCATCGGCCACGGTGGTGCCGTCGGCCCACTTGCAGGCCAGGAGAGCCTCCACGTCAGCGGGGTTCTGCTCGGCAATGACAACGGCCAGATCCTTCACGAAAGCGGTGAAGAGCTCGTTGCCGGCAACGAAGTCGGTCTCGCAGTTGACCTCGACCACGACGCCCACGCCGTTCACGACGGCGGCATAAGCCATGCCCTCGGCGGCAACGCGGGAAGCCTTCTTGGCGGCGGAGGCGAGACCCTTCTCGCGCAGATAGTCGACAGCCTTGTCGAAATCGCCCTCGCAGGCGATGAGAGCCTTCTTGCAGTCCATCAGGCCGGAGCCGGTGGCCTGGCGCAGCTCGTTAACAGCTTTTGCGGTAATCTCAGCCATGTCTTATTCCTCCTTAGCAGCTTCGGCCTCGGCGACCTCGACCTCGGCGTCCAGACCCTGACGGCCTTCCTGCACGGCGTTGGCCATGGCAGCGGAGATCAGGCGGATGGCGCGGATGGCGTCGTCGTTGCCGGGGATGACGTAATCGACCTCATCGGGATCGCAGTTGGTGTCCACGATGGCGACGATGGGGATGTGGAGCTTGCGGGCCTCAGCGATGGCGTTGTGCTCCTTGCGGGGGTCGATGACGAACAGAGCGCCGGGGAGCTTCTTCATGTCCTTCACGCCGCCGAGATACTTCTCGAGCTTGGCCTGCTCGTTCATGAGCTTGATGACTTCCTTCTTGGGAAGCATGTCGAAGGTGCCGTCTTCCTGCATGCGCTTGAGCTGGTTCAGACGCTCCACGCGGGAACGCATGGTCTTGAAGTTGGTGAGCATGCCGCCCAGCCAGCGGGCGTTGACATAGTACTGACCAACGCGGGAAGCCTCCTCACGGACGGCGTCCTGAGCCTGCTTCTTGGTGCCCACGAAGAGAATGGACTTGCCTTCCTCGGCCAGAGAGCGGACGAAGGAATAAGCCTCCTCCAGCTTCTTCACGGTCTTCTGAAGGTCGATGATATAGATGCCGTTGCGCTCCATGTAGATGTACTCAGCCATCTTGGGGTTCCAGCGGCGGGTCTGGTGACCAAAGTGCACGCCGGCTTCCAGGAGCTGCTTCATAGAAACTACTGCCATTACGTTTTTCCTCCTTGTTTATTCAGTTTTACCCTCCGGACGCTTCATTCTTACGACCATCCGAAAACCGGAACCGGGTCGCGTGTCGGCGTCCGTGCGTAATAGGCAAGCGGAGATATTATAGCAGAGCGGAGAGCGCAATGCAAGAGTTTTTTGCGTGGATTTTTATTATATTTGTACTACCACCACTTGGTTTTCCGCTTCCCTCTCCGGATGCCCCGGTCGGACTCCACCAGAATGAGATCGTCCCCCACCCGGCTGATGCACTCCCAGGGGAGGATATAATCGTCCTCCCGGCCCAGGAGCCCGAAATATTTCGCCTTTCCCGGCACGATGAGGGCGGTGATGCGCCCCTCCGGGGACTGGAATTCCGCATCGCACACATAGCCCAGCCGGCTGCCCGTGCGGACGTTGATGACTTCCTTATACCGAAACTCGGAAAACTGACACAGCATAGGTATCCCTCCCGGGAAACGCTATGCGAAAATCGGGGAAAATATGCGAAAAACCGGTGAACTGTCGTCCACCGGTCAAAATATCGCGCGTTTATTTTTTCAAAAGTTTCAGAATCTCGTCGGCATCTTTTCCGCTGCCGATAAGCGTGGAGACCACATGCTCGATCTCCTTTTTCTGGGCCGCGGCGGCAGCGATGGCCTCCGTCTCCGCTTTTCTTTCCTGGAGCGCGGCCAGCGTTCTGTCCGCAGTGCGCAGTTCCTTGCGGGTCTGCTTCAGCTTTTCCTTGAGTGTTTCCATATCATTTTCAAGCTTTTTCAGACGGCTTTCCAAAGCCTTTTTCTCCGCCTTTTTCTCGATGATGCGATCACCCAGCTGGGCCTCCATCAAAAGTGTTTTCTTGTTTTTGCTTCCCTTCGGTCTGGACACGAATGTCACCTCCCCCGTCGTGATCTATTATATAACTTGATTTCTTCCAAAATATTCCTGAACTACTTGTTTAGTGTATTCCAATTCTTTCCAAAATGCAAGAGAAAATTCGTTAATATTTTCGAATATTTTATTAAATTTTTATGATTTTCGCTGAAAATCACTTGCGGAAGAACAAAACACCCAGTGTGCCGGGGCCGCAATGGCAGGAAACGGTACAGCCGGCCTGGGAATGGATGACCTCCTCAAAGGGCACGAGAGAGAGCACGGTCTCCTCCACCAGCCGGCGGATCTCATCGCTGATGCCGGAATCGGTGATGAACACGCGGCGGGTGTCCACGGTGTCCGGCTCGGCCAGACGGTCCTTCACATAGTCCACCAGACAGGTCTTCATGCTGCCCCGGTATTTCTTGCCCACGCCCATGGCGCCGTCCTTCACGGAGATGCAGGGATGGAGGCGCAGCAGGTTCGCGCCCATGGCCGCCAGCGCGGTGCAGCGGCCGCCGCGGCGGAGATACTCCAGCGTGTCCACCACGAAGCTGGCGTCCACCTTGGCCTTCCGGGCTTCGATCTCATCCCGGATGGCGGCGGCGTCCATGCCGGAGGCGGCCAGCTCGCAGGCGTCCAGAACCAGATGGCCCTGGCCGGTGGAGAGGTTGGCGCTGTCGATCACATAGACGTTTTCCAGCTCCTCCGCGGCCAGATGAGCGTTCTGATAGCAGGCGGACATGGAGGAGGAGATGTTGAAATGGATAACGGCATCGTGGTCCCGGAGCGCCTCACTGAACAGATCCAGATAGTCCTGGATGTTGCAGGCGGCGGTCTTGGGGGTGCTGCCGCTGGCCTCGGTCATGGCGAGCATCTCGGCGGCCTGGATATCCACGCCGTCCCGATAAGTCTGTCCGTCCACCGTGACGTTCAGGGGCAGGATGCCGATGTTATATTTTTCCACCAGCTCCCGGGGCAGATCGCAGGTACTGTCGGAAATGATCTTGATATTCATGGAATTATACTCCTTGTTTTCTCGCCGCGGGGCGGCCGGTTTCCGTTTTTATGGGGAGATATTTTTAAAAAGTTGATTTATCAACAAATTTACATACTATAATTATACCATATGTTATTCAAAAGGCAATCCTTTTTTTCCAAGCTCTGCCAATTCCATCGCTTTTTGGAGAAGTATTTCCCGGTCGTTGGGCAGTTCCTCCTCCGTCACCAGGCGGAAAAGCGCCTGCAGGATACGGCCCACCAGAGGGCCTTTTTCCACGCCCAGGGCCAACAGATCGCCCCCGGAGACCGCCAGTTCCCGGAGGGAAAAGCAGGTTTCCCCCGCCAGGATCTCCTCCAGAAGGCTCTCCGTCGCGGCGATGACGGCCAGATTCCGGGCCCGGACAGATTCGGCGCGGTCGGCGTTATCGGCCTTCCAGCAGGCGATGAGCCAGCGGGCATCCTCCACGCCCAGCTTTGTCACCAGACGGCGCACAGCCTTTCGGGTCTGGGGAGGCTGTATATCATGATAATGTACCAACCTCAACACAAGCTCACGGGTGGCATTGTCGCACCGAAGGCGGCGGAGAATGGCGTCCGCCAGACGCTCCCCGGCCTGAGCATGGCCATAGAAATGGCCCACGCCGGCATCGTCCGTGAAGAAGCACTCCGGCTTTCCCACATCGTGGAGCAGCATGGTCAGCCGGAGGACGGGCTCCGGCTCGATGGCCTCCACGGCGCAGGCGGTGTGGGTCCAGATATCGTGGACATGGTGGGGGCTTTTCTGGTCAAAGCCCACCAGAGGCCGGAGCTCGGGGATGACCGCGGCAATGACCTCCGGAAAGGCCCGGAGCACGGTCCCCGCCCCGGGGCCGGCCAGAATGCCCTTCAGCTCCGAGAAGATGCGCTCCGGGGAGACGCGCTCCAGCAGGGGGGCGCAGTCCAGGAGTGCCCGGGCGGTCCGCTCCTCGATGGAGAACTCCAGCCGGGCGGCAAAGCGCAGGGCCCGGAGGATGCGCAGGGCGTCCTCCCGGAAGCGGAGAGCCGGATCGCCCACGCAGCGGACGATCCCGGCGCGGAGATCCTCCTGCCCGCCCCAGAGATCCACGACCGTTCCGTCCGGCGCGAAGGCCATGGCGTTGATGGTGAAATCCCGGCGGGCCAGATCCTCCGCCAGACTGCGGACGAACTCCACCCCATCGGGATGGCGGTGGTCGCCGTAGGACGATTCCACCCGGTAAGTGGTGATCTCCACCGGGCGGCCCCCGGAGAGGACGGTGAGAGTGCCGTGCTTCAGCCCGGTTTCGATGCAGCGGAAGTTCCGAAAGACCGCGGCGGTCTCCTCCGGGCGGGCGGAGGTGCAGATATCCCAGTCCGCCGGGGTCTTCCCCAGCAGGGTATCCCGCACGCAGCCCCCCACCGGGCATGCCTCATAGCCCGCCTCCCACAGGGCGGCGAGCACCGTTTGGATATAGGCCGGCGCATTCACGCCCATTCCCCCCTCCGCAACTAACACTTGTCAGTCCATCAAAAATATGGTATCTATATATTGTATAAAAACCTTAGCATATTACCAAGGAGCTGAACCCATGACGA
>CAZQFN010000069.1:0-7670 GCA_964592685.1 uncultured Oscillospiraceae bacterium
CGATCTCGTCCAGCTGGAGCCGCAGATGCTCCATGGAGTCCGGCACCGGGTTCAGATTGGGCATGGCGCACACATGGGTATAGCCGCCCCGTGCCGCCGCCAGGGTGCCGGTGGCGATGGTCTCCTTATACGAAAAACCCGGCTCCCGCAGATGCACATGAACATCCGCGAAACCGGGCAAAATGCAAATATTGCGGCCATTCACAACGGCCGCATCGGAACAAAGGGGAATATTGGAAACAAAAAGACGGCCCTCGGAAACGAGGACATCCTTACGGGCGATCTCGCCATCCTGATAGACACAGGCATCTTTGAAAAGGACTTGCATGTCAGAATCCCCCACGGTACAAAATTCTTCGGATTATAATATCACGAATTCAAGTTTTCGTCAACTTCCCCACCCCGGAATTGACATTCCTCTGTTTTATATATTATATTACTTATATGAATGTTTACGATTTTGACAAAACCATCTATCCCGTGGACAGCACCTCCCAGTTTTACCGCTGGTGTCTGAAGCGCTATCCCGCCTGCCGCCGCACGCTCGGCTGGACTGTCTGGGCCTTTTTCTGCATGGGCACCCGGCTGAAAACAAAAACAAAAAGCAAAGAGATCTTCTATCGCTTTCTGCGCCATGTGCCGGAGGAGGCGCCCCTTCTGTTCTGGCAGGAGCACATCGGAAGCATCCGGCCCTGGTATTACGAGCAGCGCCGGCCGGATGATCTCATCATCTCCGCCTCCCCGGAATTTCTTCTGGCCCCCGTGGCCCGGATGCTGGAGTTTGCCCTCATCGCCTCCCCTGTGGAGCAGTCCACCGGTCTTTACCGGGGCGAAAATTGCCACGGCGCGGAAAAAGTCCGCCGCTATCGGGCGATCTATGGGGACGAGCCCGTGGAGGCCTTCTGGTCCGATTCCCGCTCCGACACACCCATGGCGGAACTTGCGGAAAAGGCATGGCTTGTCCGCGGCGGCGTTCCCGAGCCCTGGTGAACGAGTTTCATTTTTGGAAAAATTTTGACGATTCCGGCCCCGGCGCTATTGCCAAGGCCGAGTTTGTCGTGTAAAATATATCTGTTGTTTATCTTTAAAGAAATATATACATAACAAGGGGATTATTGTCATGCGCCTGTTGGAAGAACGCATTCTGAAAGACGGCAAAGTTCGTGCCGGCGGCATCCTGAAGGTGGATGGTTTTCTGAACCACCAGATGGATGTAAAACTGTTCATGGAGCTGGCACATCAGTGGCATGATGCTTTCGCCGCCGACGGCGTCAACAAGATCCTCACCATCGAAGCCTCCGGCATTGGCCTGGCCTGCATCGCCGGTCTGATTTTCGAGTGCCCCGTGGTTTTCGCCAAGAAGACCAAAACCAAGAACATCGACGGCACGCTCTATAAAACCCAGGTGGAGAGCTTCACCCATGGCACCACCTACGACGTTATCGTCTCCCGGGACTATCTTCTTTCCACCGACCGGGTCCTCATCATCGATGACTTCCTGGCAAACGGCGCAGCTCTGGAGGGTCTGTGCGATCTGGTAAAGCAGGCCGGGGCCACCGTCGTCGGCGCGGGCATCGCCGTGGAAAAATGCTTCCAGCCCGGCGGAACTCGTCTGCGCGAGGCCGGTCTGCGCATCGAATCTCTGGCCCGCATCGCCGCCATGCACGACGACGGCACGCTGGAATTCGCCGACTGAACCGTTACCCCTGACGGCGCCGGCCGTCCAAACATATCAACACTATTTTTACAGGAGGAAAATCATGAAGAAACTGCTTGCACTTCTCCTCGCTCTGACCATGCTCTTCGCTCTGTGCGCCTGCGGCGCTGCCGAGACCGAGGAGCCCGCCGCTGAGGAGACCGAAGTCACCGACGCCATCGAAGAGGCCGCGGAAGAGGCCGAAGAGGGCACCACCATCAAGGTCGGCCTGATCTGCATCGGCGACGAGAACGATCAGGGCTACACCTACAACTTCATGCGCGGCAAGGAAGCCGCCACCGAGATCCTTGCTGACAAGGGCATCAACGTCGAGTGGATCATCAAGTACAACATCGGCGAAGATTCCAGCTGCGAGGATGCCAACCTGGAGCTGGCCGAGGAAGGCTGCCAGATCATCATCAACAACTCCTACGGCTTTGAGCCCTACATGCTGAAGGTCGCCCCCGACTATCCCGAGGTCATCTTCATTGGCTGCACCAACCAGGCTTCCTGGTGCGACGATCTGGACAACACCGTCAACGCCTTCGCCAGCATCTATGAAGGCCGTTACCTGGCCGGTGTTGCTGCCGGTCTGAAGATCCAGGAAATGATCGACAACGGCGAGATCACCGAGGACGAGGCCGTCATCGGCTACGTCGGCGCCTTCTCCTTCGCCGAGGTCATCTCCGGCTTCACCTCTTACTACCAGGGCGCCAAGAGCGTCTGCCCCTCTGTGACCATGAAGGTCCAGTTCGTGGGTTCCTGGTCTGACGCCACCGAGGAAGGCAACGCCGCCTCCGCTCTGGCCGACATGGGCTGCGTCATGATCTCCCAGCACTCCGATAACTCCACCCCCGCCACCACCGCTCAGTCCAAGGGCGTGTTCCACACCGGCTATAACAACGACATGACCGAGATCGCCCCCGAGGCTTCCATCATCGGCACCCGCATCGACTGGTCCGTCTACTTCGTTGAGGCCATCGAGACCGTCGTCAACGGCGGCGAACTGCCTCAGGACTGGTGCAAGGGCATGGCTGACGGCGCTGTCGTCATGACCACCCTGAACGAGGCCATCGCCGCGGAAGGCACCGCCGAGAAGCTGGCCGAGGTCGAGGCCGGCATCATCGACGGCTCCATCAACGTCTTCGACACCGCCGAGTTCACCGTGGGCGGCGAAGAGGTCACCACCTCCTTCGCTCTGGATACCGACGGCGACTTCACTCCCGACTCCGAAGAGGCTGTCTTCGACGGCGCTTACCACGAGTCTTACTTCCAGTCCGCTCCTTACTTCGCTCTCCAGATCGATGGCATCGAGTGGCTGAACTCCGCTTTCTGATTGAATCCATAGCCTTGAGAGAGGTTGTCTCCGACAACCTCTCTCCCTTGGCTTTTTGCCCCTCCTCCGCCCGGAGGAAAAAGCCTTTTGGGAAAGACTTTTTCCTCTGCGCGGCCCCGGGCCCCGCGGGAGATCCCCAACCTGCACACCCCCGTGCAAGAAAGGATGACAGCCTTGGAAACTGTTTGCGCTATCGAACTGAAAAACATCACCAAACGCTTTGGTGACGTGGTGGCCAATGACGGCATCAGCCTGAGCCTGAACAAAGGAGAGATCCTCTCTCTTCTGGGCGAAAACGGATCCGGCAAGACCACCCTTATGAATATGCTCTCCGGCATCTACTATCCCGACGAGGGTCAGATCCTCATCGGCGGCGAGCCGGTGACCATCTCCTCCCCCAAGGACGCTTATGCCCACGGCATCGGCATGATCCACCAGCACTTCAAGCTGGTAGACGTGTTCACCGCCGCGGAAAACATCGTTCTCGGTCTGGACGAGGAGGGCAAGCTGGACATCCGGCAGACCACCGAGCGCGTCCGGACCATCTGCGAGAGATACGGCTTCGACATCGATCCCACCCAGAAGATTTATGATATGTCCGTCTCCCAGAAGCAGACCGTGGAGATCATCAAGGTCCTCTACCGCGGCGCGGATATCCTCATTCTGGATGAGCCCACCGCCGTGCTCACCCCCCAGGAGACCGACAAGCTCTTCGCCGTGCTCCGCAATATGCGTGACGACGGAAAAGCCATCGTCATCATCACCCACAAACTCCACGAGGTCATGGCCCTGTCCGACAAGGTCGCCGTGCTTCGGAAGGGCAAATACATCGGCACCGTGAACACCGCCGAGACCAATCCCCAGGCTCTCACAGACATGATGGTGGGCCACTCCGTCACGCTGAACATCGACAGGCCCCGTTATGACGCGCCGGTAAAGCGTCTGGAACTAAAGGGCCTCACCTGCTACGACAACGAAGGCGTCAAAAAGCTGGACAACGTCTCCTTTACCGCCATGGGCGGCGAGATCCTGGGCGTGGCCGGCATTGCCGGTTCCGGTCAGAAGGAGCTTCTGGAGTGCATCTCCGGTCTCTATCCCGTGGCCAGCGGCTCCATTGAATACACCCCCGCGGACGGCTCCGTATCCGATCTCGTGGGCAAGACCCCCATGCAGATACGCCAGGCCGGCGTGGCCATGGCCTTTGTTCCCGAGGACCGTCTCGGCATGGGCCTTGTGGGTTCCATGGGCATGGCAGGCAACATGATGCTTCGCAGCTGGCGCAAAGGTAAAAGCATTTTTGTCAACAAGAAGGCCCCCGGCGAGCTGGCCGACCAGATCTGGCACGATCTGGAAGTGGTTGCCCCCAACGCCACGGACTTCCCCGTGCGCCGGATGTCCGGCGGCAACGTTCAGAAAGTCCTGGTAGGCCGCGAGATCGCCTCCGCCCCCTCCGTGCTTATGACGGCCTACGCGGTCCGCGGTCTTGATATCAACACCTCCTATACCATATACAATCTTCTCACCGAGCAGAAAATGGAGGGCGTCGCCGTCCTCTATGTGGGTGAAGATCTGGACGTGCTGCTGGAGCTGTGTGACCGGATCGTCGTCCTCTGCGGCGGCAAGGTCAGCGGCATCGTGGACGGCCGCACCACCACCAAAGAAGAAGTGGGTCTTCTCATGACCCGCGTGGGCGGAAAGGAGGCCGAATAAATGAATCACCGCGAACCTTTGATCCGTCTCGCCAAGCGGGATCCCCTGCCCGGCTGGAAGATCTGGTGCATCCGCATCGGTTCCATCGTGCTGGCCCTGCTGCTTGGCGCGCTCATCATCGGCGCCATCGGCGTCAATCCCCTGGAGGC
This sequence comes from uncultured Oscillospiraceae bacterium, assembly GCA_964592685.1. Classification (GTDB taxonomy): domain Bacteria; phylum Bacillota; class Clostridia; order Oscillospirales; family Oscillospiraceae; genus CAJOIG01. The sequence continues at coordinate 4,892 of CAZQFN010000069.1, forward strand.
TTATGCCACCATCATTTCCGGCTCTCTGGGCAAGAAGACCGCCATCCGCCAGACCATCAAGATCGCCGTGCCCCTGCTGGGCTGCGCACTGGCCATTGCCCCCTGCTTCAAGATGCGTTTCTGGAACATCGGCGCCGAGGGCCAGATCACAGCCGGTGCCATTGCCTCCGCCTATTTCGCCCTCTATTGGGCGGACAAGCTTCCCAGCTGGGCGCTGCTCATCGTCATGGGCGTGGCCGGCGCTGTCGCCGGCGGTATCTGGGGTCTCATCCCTGCCTATTTTAAGGCCCGCTGGAACACCAACGAAACCCTTTTCACTCTCATGATGAACTACATCGTCATCGGCATCGTCCGGTGGCTGCAGGGCGGCCCCTGGGAAGGCCGCGCCGGCTCTCAGGTCATTCCCCAGTTTGACTCCGCCGCCTGTCTCCCCCGTGTCTGGGGCGTCCATTGCGGATGGATCATCGTGCTGGTGCTGGTGGTCTTCATGCACATCTACATGAACTACACCAAGCACGGCTATGAGATCGCCGTCATCGGCGATTCCGTGAACACCGCCCGCTACGCCGGCATGAACGTTGGCCGCATCATGATGCGCACCATGTTCCTCTCCGGCGCCATCAGCGGTATCGTAGGCTTCATCCTTGCCTCCGGCGCCAACGGCACGCTGTATGACGGCGTGGCAAACGGCGTAGGCTTCACGTCCATCACCGTGGCCTGGCTGGGCCAGCTCAACGCTTTCGCCATGGTGGCCATTTCCGCCATGCTGGGCATTCTCTCCAAGGGCGCGGAAACGCTCCAGACCCGCCTGGCCGTTCCCACCTCCATCTCCGACATCATCACCGGCATCCTGCTGTTCTGCATGCTGGGATGTGAATTCTTCATCAACTTCCGTGTCATCTTCCGTTCCCGGAAGAGCACCTCCGCCGGAAAGGAGGCCGCCTGATGTCTAACTTCATGACTCTGTTCGTGGCCCTCATCGTGGCCGCCATCACCTACGGCACACCTCTTCTCTTCGGCACACTGGGCGAGATCCTCACGGAGAAATCCGGCAACCTCAATCTGGGCGTGGAAGGCATCATGTTCATGGGCGGCGCCATCGGCCTGGGCGGCGTGTTCTATTATGAAAAAGCCGCCGCGAATCCCAACGGCTTCGTGGCCGTGATCATCGGCCTTCTCTGCGCCTTCATCGCCGGCTGCATCGCCTCTCTTATTTTCAGCTTCCTCACCAACACCCTTCGCGCAAACCAGAACGTCACCGGTCTTGCCCTGTCCATCTTCGGCACCGGCGTCGGTCAGTTCATCGGCGAATGGATGCGTGTGGCCGAGGGCGGCTATATCTCCATCGGAAACAACCTGAAGGGCTTCTTCCAGAATTCCCCCTTCCCAGATTTTCTGCAGAATATCCCCGTTCTGGGCCCCATTCTCTTCAGCAACAGCATCTTCTTCTACATCGGCATCCTTCTGGCCGTGGCCATGCACCTGTTCCTGAACCGCAGCCGCAAGGGTCTCTATCTCCGCTCCGTGGGCGAAAGCCCCGCCACCGCGGACGCCGCCGGCATCAATGTCGGCCGGTATAAATATCTTGCCACCGTCATCGGCGGCGGCATCTCCGCCATCGGCGGCATGGTCTATATCATGACCATCGCCGGCTGTGTCTGGAACCACGAAGGTCTTGCCGGCGTCGGCTGGCTGGCCGTGGCGCTGGTCATCTTCTGCATGTGGCGGCCGCTGTTCGCCATCTGGGGCTCCGTCCTCTTCGGCGCACTGATGATCCTCTATCTCCGTCTGGCGATCCCCTTCATCCCCACCCAGCTTTACAAGATCCTGCCCTATGTGGTCACGGTCATCGTTCTCATCGTCACCAGCATGCGAAACAGCAAAGAGAACCAGCCCCCCGCCAGTCTTGGCGTGAACTATTTCCGCGAGGATCGCTGATCCCATTTCCCCGCTGACATCCCAGAGGAGCATTCCGCCCCTCTGCCGTCATACAATACATTACCACTATTTTTTGATTCACTTCAGGAGGTGAGACAATGGACGCAGGCGATAGTACCGGCACAAAACGAGGCCGAAGACGGCGGGCGTCCATTGCCCGCTGACCCATTCATACAGGCCTCCTTGTGCCTTACTCCTGCCTGGGCGGACGAAAGTCCGCAGGGACCGGTTCGCCGGCCCGCGAGCAACCGCTCGACTTGATATTTAGGAGGAAGGTCAAACAAATGGCTGAACGCAATGTAACACTGGAAAAAACCATTGCCGCTCTTACCGAGCAAAAAAAATACCCCGCTCTGCGGGATATTCTCGTCACCATGAACCCCACGGACATCGCCATCATGTTCGACGATCTGGAGGAGCACACCCTGCCCCTTCTTTTCCGGCTTCTGCCCAAAGACATCGCCTCGGAGACTTTCGTTGAGATGGAGCCCGATTCCCAGGAGCTTCTCATCCGCGGCTTCTCCGACAGCGAGCTCAAGGAAGTCGTCGACGAGCTCTATGTGGACGATGCGGTGGATCTGGTGGAGGAGATGCCCGCGAACGTGGTCAAGCGCATTCTCCGGCAGGCGGATGCCGAGACCCGCAAGCTTATCAACGACATTCTGAAGTATCCCGAGGACTCCGCCGGCTCCATCATGACAACGGAGTTTGTGGATCTCCGCCCCAACATGACGGTGGCGGACGCCGTGAAGCACATCAAACGCACCGGTTTCGATTCCGAGACCATCAACACCTGCTATGTTACCGACGAGGGCAAGCACCTTCTGGGCATCGTGTCCAT
>CAZQFN010000070.1:0-7526 GCA_964592685.1 uncultured Oscillospiraceae bacterium
ACCGGGCCCGGGAAATGACCTGGGCGCTGATGAAGCCGGATTTTGACGGCTTTGAGCGGCCAAAGGGCTATTTTCCGCTGCACTATGTCTGCACGGCTCAGTATGACGAAACGATGTCTCAGCTTCCGGTGGCTTTCCCGCCGGAAACCATTGAGGACACGCTTGGGGATTATCTGAGTGCGCGGGGCATGACCCAGCTTCGCATTGCTGAGACGGAGAAATATGCCCATGTGACATTTTTCTTCAACGGCGGTGTGGAGCGTGTCGGTACCGGGGAGGATCGTATTCTTGTCCCGTCACCCAAGGAATATCCAACCTATGACCTTATTCCCGAGATGAGCGCCCGTGAGGTGACGGCGAAGGCTGAAGAGGCAATATCCTCCGGCAAGTATGACGCGGTCATCATGAACCTCGCTAACTGCGATATGGTGGGACACACCGGCGTCATGGAGGCGGCGGTAAAGGCAGTGGAAACAGTGGATGAATGCGTGGCTGTTATCCATGAAGCAGTGAGAGCTGCCGGCGGTATCCTTCTCATTACGGCCGACCACGGCAATGCAGATTGTATGCGCGCCCTCACCGGCGAGCCGCATACGGCGCATACCACGAATCCTGTGCCCCTGATCGTATCCGGGGCCGGAGATATATCCCTCCGGAAGGGAAGGCTGGCGGATATCGCACCTACGATGCTCTCGCTTATGGGGCTTCCCAAGCCGGAAAAAATGACAGGCGAAAACCTAATCACGGATTGATTTTATAAGGAGCAGACTATGAAAGACTATTATGAGATCGTAGACGTACTGGCCCGTGAGATCCTGGATTCCCGCGGCAATCCCACCGTGGAGGTGGAAGTAACTCTGGACGACGGCACCGTGGGCCGCGCGGCGGTTCCCTCCGGCGCCTCCACCGGTATTTACGAGGCCTGCGAGCTTCGGGACGGCGACAAAGGCCGTTATCTGGGCAAGGGCGTTCAGAAGGCAGTGGAGAATGTGAATGACGAGATCGCCGAGTGCCTTCAGGGACTGAATGTTCTGGATCAGCCTACCATCGATAAAATCCTCATTGAACTGGATGGAACGCCCAATAAGACCCGCCTTGGCGCCAATGCCATGCTGGGTGTGAGTCTTGCCTGTGCCCGCGCCGCGGCCAATGCTCTGGGTCTGCCCCTGTATCAGTATGTGGGCGGCTGCAATGCCAAGACTATGCCGGTTCCCATGATGAATGTTCTGAACGGCGGAGCCCATGCCACCGGCTCCAATGTGGATATTCAGGAGTTCATGGTCATGCCTGTGGGCGCGCCCTCCTTCAAGGAGGCTCTCCGTTGGTGTGCCGAGGTGTTCCATACTCTGAAAAAGGTCGTTCCCGCGTCCGGCGTGGGCGACGAGGGTGGCTATGCTCCCAACCTGGACAGCGATGAGGATGCTCTGAAGGCCCTGGTGGAAGCCATTGAGAAATCCGGCTATAAGCCCGGCGAGGATTTCATGATCGCCATTGACTGTGCCGTTTCCGACTGGTATTCCAAGGAGGACGGCCTGTATCATCTGCCTAAGCGCGGCATCACCATGAGCGCGGCCGAGATGGTGGAGATGTACAAGGGCTTCTGCGATCGGTATCCCATCATCTCCATTGAGGACGGTCTGGGTGAGGACGACTGGGAAGGCTGGAAGCTTCTCACGGATATCCTCGGTGACCGTGTGCAGCTGGTTGGGGATGATCTGTTTGTTACCAACACGGAGCGCATCCGCACCGGCATCCGGAAGAAGGTTGCAAACTCCGTGCTCATCAAGCTCAACCAGATCGGCACGCTTACCGAGACTCTGGATGCCATCCAGATGGCTCACCGGGCCGGCTATACTGCGGTTATTTCCCATCGTTCCGGCGAGACGGAGGATACCTCCATTGCGGATCTGACGGTGGCCGTGAATGCGGGCCAGATCAAGACCGGCGCCCCCAGCCGCACGGATCGTGTTGCAAAGTACAATCAGCTGCTGCGCATCGAGGAAGAGCTTTTTGACGTGCCTGTGTATCCCGGCATGGACGCTTTCTTCTCTATCCGCTGAGTTTAATTTCCAAATCTGCATAAAATGGTGTTTCCGTGGTAACAATACCCTCTGGAAACACCATTTTTTTGGAGGTTTAACATGGAAAATAAAACAGGGTCCGGCGGCAAAGCCTGGGCCATGGGGGGAAAGGGCTTCTACATAGTCCTTTTCCTGTGCGCGGCGGTGATCGGCGTATCCTCCTGGATTCTCCTCTCCGACGTGGGGACTAATGTAGAAAGCGAAGCAGAAGCAGTTATGAATGTGACCGAGGTGTTAGTGACCTCTGTGCCTGTGTCAACTCCGGAATCTGCGGAGGAAACGGTAGCGGAGCCAACTCAGAACGCCCAGGATACGGTGGTCTACGAGCTGGAGACGGTCTTTTCCGAGGCGGTGGTCAGTTATGTCTGGCCGGTGGATGGGGGCGTAGAGGTTCCCTATGCGGTGGAGACGCTGCTCTATGACAGCACCATGGCCGACTGGCGCACGCACAGCGGCATCGATATCGCCTGTGAAAATGGCGCGCCTGTGATGGCTGCCGCCGGTGGTACGGTGGTTTCTGTCACAGATGACGAACTCTATGGCACTACGGTGGAGATCGACCATGCCAACGGCATCCACACCATCTATTCCAATCTGGCAACACAGCCTGCTGTTGGCGAGGGGGATATTGTCACTATGGGTCAGGTTATCGGCTCTGTGGGCGGATCTGCTCTGGCGGAGACAAATATGGTGCCTCATCTCCACTTCGCGATGGAACTGGACGGTGCACCCACAAATCCCATCGAATATCTTCCGGCGAAAGATTGAATCTTGCCAGGCGGAGGCACAGCCTCCGCCTGGTTTCGGTGTCAGAAAGCGATTGCATCGGGCGGACGGCGGTGCTATAATGGGGGAAATCTTTAAAGATAGAGGATGAACGCAATGAAGCTCGTAGTAAAAGTCGGAACATCCACCCTGACTCATGCCACCGGACATCTGAACATCCGCCGGATGGAGATGCTGGTGAAGGTCCTCAGCGACCTGAAAAATGCAGGGCACAAAATTGTTCTTGTGTCCTCCGGCGCCATTGGCATGGGCGTAGGAAAACTGTCCCTCAGTGAGCGACCTAAGGATATGCCGACCAAGCAGGCAGCTGCGGCTGTGGGCCAGTGCGAGCTCATGTACATATACGATAAGCTCTTTTCGGAATACAATCATACTGTGGCCCAGCTTCTTCTCACGGGGGACGACATTGAAAACGACCAGCGGCGCATGAACTTTGAAAACACCATGAGCCGCTTACTGGAACTGGACGCGCTGCCGATCATTAATGAAAACGACACCGTTGCCACGGAGGAAATCGCCCTTGGTGATAACGACACATTGGGTGCTGTTGTGGCCTGTGCGGTGAAGGCGGATCTGCTTGTCCTTCTCAGCGATATTGAGGGACTTTATACCGCGGATCCCCATAAGGATGCCGGCGCAAAGCTGATCGCCACGGTGGAGGTCATCACGCCTGAGATTCTGGCTCTGGCCGGAGAGAAGGGGAGCGAACTCGCTGTGGGCGGTATGGCCACCAAGCTGAAAGCCGCTTCCATGGTCAATGCCCAGGGGATCGACATGATCATCACCAATGGCCAGAAGCCCGAAAATCTGTACGATATTCTGGACGGCAAGTCTGTTGGTACCCGGTTTCTCGGGAAGCGGAGCTGAGAGGAGATATTGTTATGACGACTCGTGAAATACTCATAAAAGCGAACGAAGCAAAGCTCTCGCTGGCTCTTGCGGACGGCGCGGCGCGGTCTGCGCTCCTCCGTGCCATGGCGGAGAGTCTTCTGGAGGATACCGATCGTATCCTTGCGGAGAATGAAAAAGATATGGAGGCTTCCCGCGGGGTGATCTCTGAGGTCATGCTGGATCGACTTCATCTGGATAAGAGCCGCATCGCCGCTATGGCGGATGGCATCTGCGCCGTGGCGGAGCTGCCGGATCCGGTGGGGAAAGTGCTGGCACGGGTCCAGCGGCCCAATGGGATCGTTATCGAAAAAACCTCTGTCCCCATGGGTGTGGTTGCCATCATCTATGAAAGCCGCCCCAATGTCACCAGCGATGCCGCAGCCCTTGCAATCAAGAGCGGAAATGTATGTGTCCTTCGCGGGGGTAAGGAGTCCTGGCGCAGCTGCAATGCCATTGTAGGCGCGCTCCGCCGCGGCATCGAAAGCATGGGCTTCCCCCGGGAACTTGTGAGCCTGGTGGAGGATACGACCCGCGCCAGCGCTCAAGAGCTCATGACCGCAAATGGTCTGGTGGATCTGCTCATCCCCCGCGGTGGCGCGGGACTGATCCGGGCCTGCGTGGAAAATGCCACCGTTCCCTGCATCCAGACGGGTACCGGCATCTGCCACGTGTATGTGGATAAGGCTGCGGATCTTGAAAAGGCTTTGAATATCATCGAAAACGCCAAAACGAGCCGTCCCAGCGTGTGCAACGCCGAGGAGGTCTGCCTTGTCCATGAGGCTGTGGCTGAAAAATTCCTTCCTGCGCTGAAGGAACGTCTTGTGGAGTCCCGGTTGGAGAAGGGGCTTGCGCCTGTGGAGTTGCGGCTGGATGAAAAGGCTGCGGCCATTATTCCGGGTACACCGGCAGGTGCGCGGGATTTTGACACCGAGTTTCTGGATTACATTCTGGCAGTCGCCGTTGTTTCCGATGCCGCTGGGGCCATTACCCATATTGCGGCGCATTCCACCGGCCACAGCGATGCCATCATCACCGAAGACGCAGAAACCGCGGCCCGCTTTGCGGCCACGGTGGACAGCGCCGCCGTGTATGTAAACGTCTCGACCCGCTTCACGGATGGCGGAGAGTTCGGTCTCGGATGCGAAATGGGGATTTCCACCCAAAAGCTCCATGCCCGTGGACCTATGGGGCTGGAAGAGCTTTGCAGCTACAAGTATATCATCCGGGGCGAGGGCCAGATCCGATAAACGAAAATATCCCACCTGCATCTCAAAATGCGGGTGGGATATTTGTTTCCTCAGCAGGAGAGGCAAGAGGGGGAATACTTCTGCTTTGTCTGCTGAATGTTCTGCTGTGGGGCGCTGTCGGTCTGATACCAGCCCTTGGCGGTCATCTGCTTGTAGATGCTGTCCTGCATGGCCAGGGTATCGCTGAAGGCGCCGGTAAAGACCTGGTGCACATTGGCGGTACCGGATTCGATGGCGCCGTGCATATACAGGTCCAGCACGCCCTTCGTGGTCAGCAGAAGGTTTTCCATGATGGTCTTGTCGTCCATGTGATGCTCCTTACACGAGATTATAGAATTTCTGATAAAGCTGGCAGTGGCGTTCGGCCATCTGCTGGGCCTGCAGCCGCAGGGTAGGGTCTGTCAGGGTGTTTGCTGCGTTCTGGCACTGAGTGGCCATAAACTGGGCGTGGGACAGTGCGTCGTCCAGATAGAGAAGTTCCTTGGATGTCATGATTAATCACCTCATTAGAAGTATTTCCCAAATATGAAAAAGTATGCTAGAATGAAGCTGAGGTGAAAGAAAATGAAATATATAACCTTTTTGCATAATAGCGAAGAGCTTGTGGGTGCGCTCCTGGATGGCTCTGTTGCCCCTTTGCGGGGTTTTTCTTCCATGGAGGATCTGGTTCGCGCCGGTGGCATAAAATGTCTGCCGGAGGAGCGAATTGTTCTGGAAGAGGTCTGTGTTCTTGCGCCGATTCCCCGTCCGTCGCAGGATGTCCTGTGCCTAGGCATGAATTTTGCCGACCACACTACGGAAGCGGCCCGTTTTCATCCCTCTATGGTTCGGGAGGATTATGCGGTCTATTTTTCCAAGCGGGTGAACGAGGCGGTTCCGGATGGAGGGTTCATTGACAGCCATCCCGATGTGACGGAGCGCGTGGACTACGAGGCTGAAGTAGCGGTCATTATTGGAAAAGATGCTTATCGCGTTCCGGCGGAGCAGGCGGCGGACTATGTCTTTGGTTATACCATCGTCAATGACATCAGTGCCCGCGAAGTTCAGACCCGCCACAAGCAGTTTTATCTGGGAAAGAGCCTGGATGGATTTACCCCCATGGGGCCCTGTATCGTTACGGCGGACGAGTTTGCGTTTCCGCCGGAAATCGGTGTGCGCTGCTACGTGAACGGGGAACTGCGGCAGAATGGAAATACAAATCAGTGGATATATGGCATTGATGAGGTGATCGCGGATCTGTCCGCGGGCATGACACTCCGGGCCGGAACGATTATTTCCATGGGAACCCCTGCTGGTGTGGGCATGGGCTTTGACCCGCCACGATTCCTGAAAAGCGGGGATATAGTTGTTTGTGAGGCAGACGGCATCGGCTCGATCACAAACACGGTGAAGTGATTTTTTGTGAAAAAAGGTATAAGAAAATACTTGTCAATTCCGGGTAAAGTGTTATAATGACTTATAGTGTTACGAAATTAACTTGGGTAACGCATCAGATTGTCTTATAAAGGAATTGCTATGAAGACTTCACGCTATCAAGTTTTTCTTAAAATTGTAGAGACCAATAGTCTTACACGGACTGCCGCTTATTTCGGATGTACTCAGTCCGCTGTGAGCCAACTTGTCAAGGCGCTGGAAACGGAGCTGGGCGTATCGCTTCTGATACGCAGCAAAAATGGCGTCCGGCTGACGGCAGAAGGGGAATACCTTCTGCCCAGTATGCGGATGATCGTGGAAGGGGAGAGGAATGTTTTTGAGCGCTCTCTGGAGCTTCAGAACCTCAATGCCGGTCTTATCCGTATTGGCATATTCACAAGCCTGTCCTGCCAGTGGCTCCCCCCTTACTTAAAGCGCTTTCGGGAACAGTTTCCCAATATAGGCTTTGAACTTCTGCAGGGGGACGTGACGCAGATTACCGATTGGCTTCGTAATGGCACGGTGGACATCGGCTTTATGACGAAACCGGATTCGGATGAGTTCTATTTCAAGGAACTTCTGGCGGATCGGATGAACATCGTTCTTCCGCCGGAACATCCGCTGGCCGGAGGCCCTGTTTCCCTCGGTCAGCTGAAGGAGGAGACTTTTGTCCTGCTGGAGTCCGGTTACAGCCAGATTACGGAAAAAATGTTCAAAGCGGCGAAGATGCAGCCCAAACAGCAGTATACGGTCAAGGATGACTATACGGTCATGTCCATGGTGGAAAGCGGTCTGGGCGTGAGTCTGTTGCCGGAGTTGATGCTCAGACGCACACCGTTCAAGATGTATACCTGTCCGACAGAGCCTGCCTTTTATCGTCATTTGGGTGTTTCCTGGCTCCAGAAGGAACAGAGTTCTGTCGCGGTGAACAAGTTTGTCCATCATCTCCTCAGTTATATTAATGAGGATAAATAATCAAAAAAGACGATTGCAATGCACAATTGCAATCGTCTTTTTGATTAGCCCGTAAAAAGAAAAACCGCAGTCAATTCAGACTGCGGTGTGGTGACCCGTACGGGACTCGAACCCATGTTACCGCCGTGAAAGG
>CAZQFN010000071.1:0-7521 GCA_964592685.1 uncultured Oscillospiraceae bacterium
ATTGACATTATACATTTTTGTAACTAAGATGTAAACTATGAAACAGAAAACACTTTTTTGGGCACTGCTGCTGGGGGCGGCGGCTGTGCTGGCGGCGGGGGTATATCTCCTGCGGCCCGGCGGCAGTGGCACCATGGCGAACATCTATGTGGACGGCGAGCTGGTGGAGGCCGTGGACCTCTCCGCCGTGGCTGTGCCCTATGAATTCACGGTGGAAACGGAATACGGCTATAACACCGTCCGGGTGAGCTCCGGGGCCATTGAGGTGGCGAAGGCGGACTGCGACGAGCAGGTCTGCGTGAACCAGGGGACCATCACCGATGGGTTCATCCCCATTACCTGTCTGCCTCATCACATGGTCATCCAGATCGAGGAGCCTGCGTCATGACAAAAACGAAAAAACTGGTTTTCATGGCCCTGCTCACGGCCCTGTCCCTTATCGTCTGGGTCATTGAGGCCCAGATCCCGGTGCCGGTCCCGGTGCCGGGGGTGAAGCTTGGTCTTGCCAGCGTCATCACCCTGGCGGCCATGATGCTGCTGGGGCGGAAGGAGGCCCTTTCGATCCTGCTGATGCGGGTGTTTCTCGCCTGTCTCTTCGCGGGGAATTTCTCGGTCATTCTCTTTTCGCTTGCCGGCGGACTTCTGTCCTGGGCGGTCATGGCCCTGGTGCTGAAGGCGTTTCCGGAAAAGCTTCTCTGGGTGGTGAGCGTTCTGGGGGCCATCGGCCACAACGCCGGCCAGCTGCTGGCGGCCATCCTGGTGACCAGGACGGCTTCGCTTGTCTGGTATGCGCCCGCCCTTCTCTGCGCCGCCATCCTTACCGGCGCCTTCACGGGCTTTTGCGCCATGTATCTGCAGAGGGCGCTGAAAAAATATATTAAATTCTAACTTCGGGAGCAATCAAATCGTGTCTATCAATCGCAAAGAACTGAAAACAGCGGCCAAAAAGGCCATACGGGAATCAAAGCCCAGCCCCCTGCTGGTGACGCTGGTGATGGTGCTCATCACGGTGGTGCTGAACGTGCTGAGCATGAGTCTTAACGGGGATTTCGCCGCCATGGAGGTCATGTACAATGCGGCGCTGGCCGGGGAGCAGCTTTATGTGGAGCCCGCAGGGGCCACGGGCTTCGGCTGGGTGCTGACGCTGGCCATCGAGATCATGGCCATGGTGCTGACGGTGGGTTTCAGCCTCTACTGCCTGCGGATCAGCCGGCACATCAGAGCCGGCGTGGGGGATATATTTGACGCCTTTGGCGTGTTTTTCCGGGCGATCTGGATGTCGATGGTGCCCTCGCTGCTGGTTTCGGCCTGGTCCATGATATATGCCCTCCCGGTGAGCTTCATCGCCATCAACACCGGAGCCATGTGGCCCTTCGTGGCGGGACTGCCCCTGCTCATTCCGGCGTACCGGGCGTATTATTCCTATCGCCAGGCGGTGTTCATCATGCTGGACAATCCCCATCTCAACTGCATGCAGTGCATCGCGCTGAGCAAGGCGGCCATGCAGGGCCACCGGTGGGAGCTGTTTGTGCTGGATCTGAGCTTCCTGGGCTGGAGCATGCTGTGCGCGGTGCCCTTTGTGTGGCTTTGGGTCCTGCCCTATACCCGGGTCACGGAGGCAAACTATTACGCCGCGGTGATGAGAGATCTGGCTGTGCGCACCGGACGGGTGCCCCATTTCGGGGATGAGGAGGCTTCGGCCTCCGAAGACGGCGGCCCCGGCGAAACATAACAACAGAGAAAAGAAAAAGTCAGCCATGGAGCGTTTCCGTGGCTGACTTATTTGTTTGGATGTGATATACTTTTTTTAATAATCCGACGAATAGCTCATGTATTGGGACGGTTTTGGCCGGTAATGAATGCCGGACACGATGCCCATGGCGGCAAAGGACGTGAACAGCGAGGAGCCTCCGTAGCTGAAGAAGGGAAGCGCCACACCGATGACCGGCGTCAGCCCCAGGCACATGCCGATGTTTTCAAAGATCTGGAAGAAGAACGCGGCGGCGATGCCGAAGCAGGTGAGCATGCCGAAGGTGCTGCGGCAGTGAAGACCCACATAGACGCACCGCAGGATGATGGCCAGCAGCAGCGCGAAAATGATGAGGCAGCCGATCATGCCAAGCTCCTCGCCCGCGGAGGCGAAGATATAGTCCGCGTGCTTGGAGGCGATGGCCTCGGACTGGGTCTGGGCGCCCTGGCCGAGACCGGTGCCCGTGAAGCGGCCGGAGGCCAGCGCCAGCTTTGCGTTGTTGGGCTCCCAGTTGACGCCGTAGCCCAGGGGGTCGATGGTGGCGTCATAGGGGGCGAGAATGCGCTCCTTCTGCGCGTCCGTGAAAACGCTGTTCCAGGCGATGGGGACCACGATGGCCATGGCCGCGGCGCCGAATATGAACCAGTATATCTTCAGCCCGGCGGCGAACATCATGGCGATGAAGACGAAGAAGAAGATGAGCGCGTTGCCAAGGTCGCCGGAAATGCCCAGCAGCAGCAGAAACAGAAGACCGAAATGGGCCACCAGCTGGCCGACGGACAGGACGGAATTGAGGTTCCGGTAGTTCTTGAGATAGGTTATGTGCTTGGCGGAGAGAACGATGTAGATGATCTTCACGATCTCGGAGGGCTGAATGCCGATGCCCGCGAAGCGGATCCAGCTTTTGTTGCCGGTGTCGCCGGCCTCGCCGAAGGGGATCAGAAGCAGAAACAGAACGATCTCCGTCACCAGCAGCAGAGGCCACTGGTCGGCGATGATGTCCAGATCGATGAGCGTGAAGAGGAAATAGAGAACGATACCGATGATCAGCGCCGCGGTCTGCACCGGGACATAGGTGGAGGAGTCAAAGCTCTTGGTGGCGCTGGAGATAATCACGATGCCGAGAATGGATGAGATGAGGCAGAGGGTAAACAGCAGCATGTCCGCCCGCTTGAGGAAGGAACGGATGTCGGAGAATTTAAGCTTCACGGATCGGCCGCCTTTCTTTGGAATGAAACAAATTTCGTATTAATTATGTATTATAGCATATCCGGGAAACAGAATCAATAAAACGACGAGGGGAAAACATGGGACAGCACGAAGGACACAGAATGAGAATGAAGCGGCGCTTTCTGCGCCATGGGCTGGAGAACTTTGACGACCACAACGTTCTGGAGCTTTTGCTGTTTTTTGCCATCCCCCGGCAGGACACCAATCTCCTGGCCCACCGGCTGATGGAGACCTTCGGGTCTCTGGACGGCGTTTTCGAGGCGGAGCCCGAAGCGCTGATGGCCGTGGAGGGGATCGGGGAAAACGCCGCGGCCCTCATCCGGCTGGTGCCGGAGGCCGCCAGACGCTATCTCGTGGTCAAAAGCGAAGCGGGGCATATCCTGAACGACAGCGAAGCCACCGGGCACTATTTTCTGCCCCGGTTCATCAACTGCCGGAACGAGACGGTGTATCTGGCCTGTCTGGACGCGAAGATGGAGGTGCTGGACTGCCGGGAGATCGGGAGCGGCAGCGTGAATTCCGCGCACATCGATGTGCGTTCCATCGTGCAGACAGCCCTGCGCAAGAATGCCTCGGCGGTGATCCTGGCCCACAATCACACCAGCGGCATCGCCCTGCCTTCCCGGGAGGACGAGATGGCCACCCTGCAGCTGCAGAAGGCGCTGGAGCTGGTGGGCGTGAGTCTTGTGGATCATATCATCGTGGCGGGAGACGATTTCGTGTCTCTGGCGGACAACGGCCTGCTGCATGCGGCGGAACACTGATTTGCAGGCGCGGCGGCGGGACTTGCATGAGGGATTCCCAAACCCTGCAAATCGACAAAATTTGCAGAATTATGTAACCTGTAAATTTGATACTATTTGTTGCTGGACATGATTGCGGAATTGGAAGTTTTTGGTAAAAATAAGGGTTTGAATCGGTCATAAGGGCAAATATGGCTGTTGAAATCTCTGTTGAAAATGTCGATAACTCTTTGCAAAACTCTGCGGCAATAAATTTATGTCAACCATAACGCGGGGGAGGGGCGGGTTTGAAAAAAGGTCGGAAAAGCAGAGAATCAGCGGGTCTTTTGGGGGCGAAAGCGCCGGGGAAAACCATGCAGGACCGGTCGAAAATGGGCGAAAAAATTCATTTTCGGTCGTATTATACAGATAGTAATCTGGTTCGAAGGCGATAAATTTCTGTTGACTTGCCTATGGGTGTGTGATAAAATAATATGGCGCTAAAATAGGAAGCGCCAAAAGCGCGCTGGATTAGCTCAGTCGGTAGAGCAGCTGATTCGTAATCAGCAGGTCGCGGGTTCGAGTCCCATATCCAGCTCCAAAAAGACCGTGTTCCAATGGAACACGGTCTTTTTGTTTTATCGGGTCTCTGCAAGCCCCCAGTCGCGGAGGCTTGTGATGACGGTATGCTGCCCGGGCAGAAGGGCGGCGGTCTCCCGTCCGAGGGCCCGCAGCGCGGGTGTGTCGGCCTTGTTCAGGAGAACGGCGTCCGGCTCATAGCAGTGAAGCAGGAGCCGGGCGGCGACAGCCGGCGTGACAAGAGTTGTCTCCCCGCCCAGAAGCGCCAGCGCCAGCCCCGGGCGGTGGACGGCCTCGGATATGGGTTTTCCCAGCCCGTCCAGCCCGGCCAGGGCCACCACAGCCTCCGCCTCCGGGGGGATCACCGGTTCATATTGGGGGTCGGTCATTTTCAGAGGTCTTTTCCGGGAGCCGTCCGCCTCGATCAGAACATAATCCGCTGCGCGGGCCAGGGCTGGGATCGCCCCGGGAACGCCGGTCATTTTCTCTTCACCGGCGAGTGCGCCGAACCATACGACGGAATGCGACGCCAGCAGAAGGGCGGCTTCCTCCGGCGTCCGGGCCAGGAGGGCGCGATCCTCCGGGGGATGCATTTTTGTGGTGGTGGTGATGACCGCCGTTGCGCCCCGGGCGGAAAGCTCCGCGGCCAGGGTCTTGAGAAGCGTGGTCTTCCCGCCGCCGCCTACGGCGGCGATGATCCGAGGCTTCCGGCCCGGGAAGAGGGCTTCATAGAGGCTCTCCGGCGGGGCAACGACAAGGGCGCTCATGGGCGTACTCCCAGGGCCATAAGCGCCTCCAGCACGCCGCCGGCCACGGCCAGGGCCTTGTCGGAAACGGTGTGCCAGTCGGCGTCGGGCCGGGGATCGATGTCGGCCATCTTCATGCCGGCGGGAACGGCGAAGCCCTCCCGGAGCATGCCCCGGAGAACGCCGGAGATGGAGGCGGGGACGGGGGTGCCGTCCAGAAGGGCGATGGTGTCGCCTTTCTCCACTTTGGAGCCGATATCATGAATAATATGAAGTGTTCCGCCCACCGGGGCGTGGATAACGCGCTCGATTCCGTATCCGCCCACCACGCCGGGGATGCCGGTGTTGGGAATGGCCGGGCCGTTCCGGAGGACGCGGCCCAGGGTGTGGCCCCGCTTTGTCTCCACCACGGCATGCACATCCTGCCCGGCGGTGAAGCCGGGGCCCAGGGCGACGGTGGCCGGTGCCATGGCCATGGAGGTGCCCAGATTCCGCTTGGCCAGAATGGCGTCCACCACGGCAGCGGGACGGCATTCGGCGATGGTGCGGCCCTCCGGATCGACAAGGAGGGGGATCCAGTCCACGGGGGACGCCGGGAGGCACTCCACCCGGCGGGCGGTGATGCCCTCCACGGTGACCTCACCGTCGTAAACGGCCTCGGAGAAGGCCACGGTGCGGCGGATGGCGGAGGGGGCGTCCGTCTCCAGCGCGGCCACGGAGAAGCCGCAGCGTTTCAGCCGCAGGAGCGTTCCGGTGGCGATGTCGCCGGCGCCGCGGACAAGGATCCAGTTCATTTTGCAGACCACCTTCCAGTGTTGTTCGTGTTTTCTTAATTTTACGCCGGGAGGCGTATCCTTGTCAACGCCCGGCCCAAAAGGAAAAAGCCGCGGCCAGGCCGCGGCTTTATGTATTGCGTTTTCAGTCCACCACCCGGCGGGCGCTGTAATAATGGGTATTGTAATAGGTGGAGGACAGGCTGGAGATGACCACCTTTCCGGAGCCGGAAGAGGCGTGGATAAACTGGCCGTCGCCCACATAGATGCCCGCGTGCCCGATGGCGGTCATGGCGCTGTTGTAGAAGATGACGATGTCGCCGGGCTGCAGCTCGCTCCGGGAGATATAGTATCCGTCGGAGTTCTGGGCGGTGGCGGTGCGGGTGATGGAATATCCGCACTGCTTGTACACATAGTATACAAAGCCGGAGCAGTCGAAACCGCTGGGGGAGGTGCCGCCATAGACATAGGGCACGCCCAGGTATTTCTTGCCCTCGGCCACGATGGCCTCGCCCTCGGAGCTGGAAGAGGTGCTTCCGGAGCCGGAAGAGGAGAGGTTCGTGGACAGATAGCTGCTGAAAATATAGCCGGTGGAACCGTTATATTCCACCCGGGACCAGTTGCCGGAAGTGCCGGTGATGGTGACGCGGACGCCGGAACCCAGCACGCGCATGCTGGTATAGCCGGTGGCGGGGCCTGTCCGCATGTTCACGGCGGAGACGACCACGGCCTCGGTGTCCTCCTTCTCGGTGACGGTGAAGCCGCTGCCCTGAGAAAGGGTGACATAGGTCTTGTAAACATAGCCGTCGGAGCCGTTATAACGGACCTTGTACCAGTCGCCGGATTCGCCGGTGACGGTCATGGAGGTGCCCTTGTTGTAGGTGCCCAGAATGCCGTAGCCGGTGCCGGGGCCGGAACGCATCCGCACAGCCGAGGCATTGATCACGCCGGTGCCGCTGGCGGAGCCGGTGCTGCCGGAAGAACTGCTGCCGGAGGACGAGGAGCCGGAAGAGCTGCTCCCGCCATAGGACAGGGTCATGTACCGGCTGTAAACATAGCCGTCGGAGCCGTTATAGCTGACCTTGTACCACTCGCCGGACACGCCGGTGACATCCATGGTCTCGCCGGAGTCCTCCGTGCCCAGAATGGAGCTGGAGGTGGATGCGCCGGAGCGCACCCGGACATCGGAGCCCTTGACGGTGCCGGTGCCGAAGGAAGAGGAGACGCTGTCCGAAAGGGAGAGATAGTCCCCGGACATGTAACCCTCCTGACCGCGGTACCAGACCTTATACCAGTTTCCGGAGGAGCCGGTCACAAGAACCACGGTCCCCCTGGGGAGGGTGGTGACAACGGAGCTGGAGGTGGAAGCGCTGCTTCGCATGTTCAGCGCCGAGGCGGTCACGGTGGCGGCGCCGTCCGAAAGGGCCAGTGCGCCGGTGGCGCCCAGCGCCAGAAGCAGACACAGAAGGAGCGTGGAGACAACGGCCGCTTTGCAAAGCTTTTTCATGTCAGCGGGTAGCCAGAGCCCGATCCAGCCACACGGACGCGACGTCCATCGCCGCATACAGGCTGTCCTTTTCGCTCTTTTTCACAACGCGGTCGCGGCTCTTCAGATCGGGATCGGTCAGCTGAAGCTGAACGGAGACCTTGGTGGCCACGTCCATGTCCTTGATCTTCTTGGTGGCGAGGATCTGGAGCATGATGATGTATTTGTCGGCCAT
>CAZQFN010000072.1:0-7424 GCA_964592685.1 uncultured Oscillospiraceae bacterium
ACCGGCTGTATTTCAACACCCCCTGGGCCATTTATTCCGCAGATATGGACGGGCAGCACCTGAAGATCGAGTATTCGCCGGATACATCCGAGGGTCTTGTCTATGGCATAGCCGTCCGGGACGGCGATCTGTGCTATTCCCTGGCCACGGAGCCGGACGCGGTGACCTATGAGGTTCTGGATTCCGGCCTCTTCTGCTGGGGTGCCTGGGGCTATGAAAATGACCCGGCCGATTTGTGGGAGAACCTGAAAAAACTGGTGGGATAAGAGCCCGAAGAAGTTGACAAGACGGTCGGTTTATGATACTCTCCAAAATAGAGTAATCTAGAAAGGAGAGTTATCGTGAACGATAATCGACAAAAAGCCCTGGAGGACATTGCGTGTATCCGGGATATTCTGGCGCGAACAGCGACCGATTTTAAGGGTCTGGCCTCCTTTTTTGTCACCATGGGCCTGATTTGGGGCGTGGACGCGATCCTGGGCATCGGATTGAGTGTCTGGAGCATAGCGGCGACCATGGGGTATGTTGGCGGCACGCTGACCGGCATAGATCGATCCATGTTCGTTATTAACGCGCTGGGACAGTATAAAGAGTATGCATTTCTTGCCGCGTTGATCGTTATATACATTCTGTGCCGCCGGAAGGGAATGACGCTGGATGCCGTTTCCCAAAAACTCATGTACTTCTGGGGCTTGTGTCTGTTCTTGTTTGTTGGGGCAAGCGTGATCGTTCGTGTGGTGCCGGCTCTGCAGGTGCAGATGCTTCGCAAAGGCATGCTGGATGAGCGAATGGCCGATGAGGGAACGATCCTGTACGGATCTGTGTTTGTAGAGCGTTGTCTTCATCTGGTCTTTCCCGTTCTTCCGATTTTGCTTACTGCCGTTTTCTTGGAAAACCGGACGATGAAATGGTTGGGTCTTGCGGCGGCGGTGCTTGTGCTGCTGTGGATCTTTGTTCCCGGAACGTCGGTATCTTTGGAGGCATCCATTCCTGCTGAACTTCTGGGGGAAATGATATGGAAGCGTGGCCTGGGGACGCTCATTCAAATCATACCCGCAGCGGCGCTGCTGGCCTTTGGCCTGAATTTGAAAAAAACCTGAGGATGCTATGGAATTAAAGGAAATACCCGGCGCTTTTCAGTCAAAGCTCCGGCTGTCTGTGGTGGCGGCGCTCATGAGCGGGCCCAAGGATTTTACCACGCTGGGAAAACTTACGGAGGCCACGCCGGGCAATCTGGGAAAACAGATGGAGCTGCTGGAGGCGGACGGATTTGTGCAAAGCCGGAGGGAGTTTTCGTCCCGGCGGCCGAAGACGACCTATGAGCTTACGGCGCTTGGCCGGGAGACGCTGGTGGCCTATGTGGATCTTCTGCAGCGCATCATTGCCCCGGGAAAAGAATAGATAAAAACTCGCTGGATGCGCTCCAGCGAGTTTTTTGATCATTGAACTGTGTTTCGGGGGAAATCGCACATATCCAGAAATTCGTAAAACTTTTCCACATACCCGTCGTGGTCTACAAGATAGCTCAGGCCATGGCCGGCATCGGGGACAGTGAAGATCACGTGGGGCATAGTACAGGCAGCAGCGTTGCGGTGGACATTTTCACTGGGGACGAAGTCGTCTGCCTCGCCGTGGATGAAGAAAACCGGGCGGGTATTCTGTGTCAAGGCGATCTCCGTGGTATATTGCAGCAGGCTGAAGCCACCCAGTATGCGGCACCAGAAGTCAATGCCCTTTAAAAAGGGCGTGGCGGGCAGGTGGAGATAGTGGCGCAGAACATAGCCCAGCTCGTCCCAGGGGGAGACAAAGCCGCAGTCGGCCACGAGGCAGGCCACATTTTCCGGCAGCTCCGGCGAGGCCATGAGAACGCCGGTGGCGCCCATGGAGATGCCCACGAGGAGAATGGGTTTATCCGGGCAGCGCTCCTGGATATAGGCACACCAGTCCTGGATGTCCAGCCGTTCCTTGATGCCGAAGGTGATGTATTTCCCCTCGCTTTTACCGTTTGCCCGCTGGTCGATGAGAAGAAGGCTCATGCCGTGGTCGTGATAGAAGCTGCAGGCGGAGGAAAAGTCCCGGGGGCCGCTGCCCCGATAGCCGTGGCAGCCGATCATGACGCCTTTGGCGTTTGGATTCTCATAATAGTAACCATGGAGCTTCAGTCCGTCAAAAGAGGTGATCTCCACTTCCTCGGAGGGGTACTCCTTGGCCCAGCGGATGCCGGCATCCACTTGTTGGGCATAGGGTTTCAAGGCTTCGTTTGTGGCTTCGCCGATGATGGCGAGGGGGTTGAATTTGCCGTCAAACCGGCGGCAGATAGCCTGAAACATGGCCCAGGTGATGATGAAATATACAACGACGATTATGCCGAAAATGATAAGAATGGTTGCCATAGAGGAGCCTCCTTTGCGGTTCCATTATATACCTTCGGGGCCAAAAAACAAAGACAAAAACCAGAAAAACCAGCGGATCGTTTCGATCCGCTGGTTCGGTGAGTCGGAATGCGCTGCCGGAATCAGCCCCGAAGCTCGGCCTCGAAGTTGGGGTCCTCGGCGTAGCCGCTCATGGACAGGATCTCCGCCAGGTCGATGCCGGTGCCGGCGGTGACTTCGGAGGTCACACCGTCCGCGCCGAAGGTGAGGACGGCGCTGTCCTTGGTCTCCATGGGGACGTTGGTATCGATGAAGTCAAGGCTTACCTGGACACCGTCGTCGGTGCGGAGGATCTCCGCCATGATGCCGTAGTTATCGCCGCGGCAGAAAGAGCCGTAGTTGGCATAGGTGAAGTTGATCTCGATCTTCTCGGTGGGGTTGCTGTAATCATAGGTGAACAGGGAACCGGCCGGGCAAATGGTGCCGTAGCGAGGATCCTGGAAGGTGTGGTTGTGGCCCCACAGGAAGACGACGTTGGGGTACTTGTTCAGCACCTCAATGAGGGCAAGGTTGTTCTCGGTCTGGCGATGATCGCCGCCGGGGATGGAATGGGATTCGGTGGCGCAGGACAGGTGCAGGGGGAAGTGGCTGAGGATGAAGACGGGGATGTCGGAGGGAGCAGAGGCCAGATAGGCGTCCACGGCGTCAATGTCATCCTGGGGGAAGCCCATGGCTTCCTGCGCGGAACCCAGGTTGTAAACGATGTAATCTTCGGTGACGGTCACTTCGCCGATGCGGGTGTGGCCCTCGCCCAGTTCATCCCAGGTGGCGCCGGGAGCGCCGGACTTCCATTCCTGGTTGCCGGTGGTCAGGTTATAAGCGCCGGGCATCAGTGTGTTTACTACGTCCATGAAGCTGGTGTAGGTATCTTCCACCCATTCCTTTTCACAGATGTCGCCGGAGTAGTTGAGCATGATGAACTGATCGCCGTAGGCGTCCTGAATGTCCATGACCCAGCCCTCATAACCGGGGATCTCCGCATGGACGTCGCCGGTGAAAGCAATATACACAGCGTCTTCGGGCAGATCCAGCTCCACGGGCTCGGCACGGGTGACGGACTGGCTGGGCTCGGGAGGCTCGTCCACGGCAGAGGCTTCACCGGAAGCTTCGCCGGAGGAATCGCCGGTCACGGCAGCGCCGGCGGGTTCAACGACGGCGGCTTCGGCCGCCTCGGCGGGAGCCGCTTCCGCGACCTCGGCCGGTGCTTCGGCTTCCGCGGCGCCGCAGGCACACAGGGACAGTGCCATGCACAGGGCGAGAAGCAGAGAAAGAATTTTTTTCATGTTTTGTCTCCTCTCTTTTTATCAGATGATACTTAGTTATTATAACAGACATTTAACAAAGTGCAAGAAAAACAAAACAGGACATCCGTTTCGGATGTCCCGTTTCGCACAAAAAAGAAGAGAGGAGTGAAAATGAAATCGTGTTTTGCAATGCGTTTTCAGCATTTGTCCTTGTGACTGTAGGATACTATATCCGGCGGTCAAAGTGGTGAACAAATTTGCAACAGTCTGTGAACGATTTTTTAATTCACCC
Organism: uncultured Oscillospiraceae bacterium; assembly: GCA_964592685.1. Taxonomy (GTDB): domain Bacteria; phylum Bacillota; class Clostridia; order Oscillospirales; family Oscillospiraceae; genus CAJOIG01. Next base: position 3,969 of record CAZQFN010000072.1, read on the forward strand.
CTTTTGCGGCAGACCCTTCAGCCGGGGTTATTGGGTGTATACATAGCCGCTGGCGGTGACCGTGGGGAGATCCACGCCGCTGTAAGAGCCGCCGAATCTCCAACTGACGTTCATATCCGCGCAGGTGCCCAGAGGAACGGTGAGCTTTGTATAGAACAGTGGGCTGGTGGTCTGGCCTGAACCGCTCTCCAGATAGATGCTCTGGCTGTTGCAGGTGGTGGAATAACCGTTCAGCTCGATGGAGACGGAATCGTAGAGATTGGTCAGCTGCAGACTGTAAGAGGTGACGGTGCCGATGACGGCGATGACGGCATTTCCGCTGCCGTCGTCATAGGCGACCCAGTTGACGTTCATGTTCATGGATGTGCCGGTGGAGGAAGAGAAACTGCCCCGGGAGATCTCCATGCCGTAGGAAGGTGTGGCGGTGGGGGCCGGCGCATCTGTGGGCTGGGGCGTTGCGGTGGCCGGTGCCTGGGTGGGAACATATTCGGCAGGGGGATCCGTGGGCCTCGGTGTGGTCGGCGCCTGAGTGGGTTCCGGTGTGGCGGAGGGTTCCGGTGTGGCCGGAGCAGTGGTGGGAGAGGCCGTCATCTGGGGCTCGCCGGTTCCGATGTCGGGGTCAAAACTGCAGCGGCGGAGCATCAGGACTTCCACCGTGATGATCAGAATCAGTATGACAAAAATCGAGACAAGAGAGATCGTACGGCGTTTCACGAAAAACACCTCCTTGAGGAATTTTTCTTATTATACGATATTTTTTTTCGCGGCGCAATCATTTGCCGCCCAAAGCCAGCTGAAAATAGTTATTTTCCATGACCCGCCGCGCGAATACATAGCGGTCATACACGAGTCGGTTCACGGCGTTCACATAGGTGGAGATGCTTTCTGCGCCCGGAAGCGCATCCCCGCGCTGCCAGAACAAGGAATCGGCCGCAATATAGTTTCCGGCGGGGGTGACCCAACTGGAATAGGCGCTGCCCTGCAGCGTGACCAGGGGTGTGAGGGAGGTGGCCTGGTCGGCATTTCCGGCCGGGGCGAAGGCGTCCCGCCCGGACAGAAAACGGGAATCGTAGTCCACGCCAAAGAGGTTCAGAAGTGTAGGAATCACATCCAGCTCCGAGCAGGGGTGGGAGACGCTCTGCCCCTGCAGCCCCTCGCCCCGGAGAATGAGCTGGGCCCGGTTTTCCCGGGAATCGCCGGTGAGAATGCAGAAAACGGTGTCATCCATCAGCCCGAGACTGGTCAGTCCCTCTGTCAGGGCCGCCAGTGCGGCATCGCATTCTTCGCTGTCCCACACATAGTAGGCAAAAAAAGGCGCGGTCTCCAGCAGGGCGGTGAGGGAATTCTGTGCGGTCAGCTCATCCGTTTCGGCGGAGGCGATGAGAAGCGAAAAGCCCAGGGCCTCATAGGCCGGACGGTGCTCCTCGTCCCGGTAAAAGGCAAGAGAAGTGTAACCCTTCCCGCTCAGGGCCCGGGCCAGGGAATAGGGGAAATATGTATGCTGCTCTCCGGTGTGGAGCAGGGCGGTGCTGTTGTCCACGTTGGTGGGGATGACGCCGGTGAGCAGGGCGAACTCCCGGCCATCCATTCCCTGATACCAGTCCGGTCGATAGACGTTTGTGAATTCCGCGCCGTCCTTCCAGAGGGAATAGGCGGCAGGATCCCCGGAGCGGGCGGCCAGTTCGGGACACCAGTTCTCCGCGCAGATCAGGATCAGATTCTTTCCCTCCGCCAGACCGGTGCACTCGTTTTTGGCCGTGGGCGTGCGGAAAAGGTAATAGCGGTTCATCTCCGCGATAAGGGCGCTGCCCGCGGTCTCCGTTGTCAGCGGGAGATCGAGATTGAGAATGTTGTATCCGTAGTGGACCGCCATGGCGGTCTGCGCCTCCTCTGCGGCGGGAAGAAAGGATCTGGCGGTCACAAGACCCAGAAGGACTAAGATACACAAAAGCAGTAAGAGTCTTCGCAAGACGCCTTCCCTCCTCCGAGACAATGATGTATATAGCATGCCTCAAAGGGGATGCGAAGGGGAGGGGAAACCGTCGGCGGAGAAAAATAAATGCCCCGGCACATCGGTGGCCGGGGACATTAAAAGGGCGCGGAAGCATGCTTCCGCGCCCGGGGGTGGTTCTTTTGGATAAAGAAAGGTTATTCCGCGTCGGCATGACAGCTGCAGGAACCGTTGCAGCCGCCGCAGGTGCCTTCCGGACAGCCGATGCATTTGGTGCCGCGCTTTTTGGCCTGGACTATGTATCCGATGGCCAGTCCGAGGATGATCGCGACGATGGCAATGACGATAATATCAGTCATATCAATAACCTCCTTGCTTGGAATAAGATTACTTGCCGCTGAGGGCGTACTCCTTGGCAAGATTCTTGTTGGTCTTGTGGATCAGGTAAACCACGATGGCAACGAACACCAGCACGGCGATGAGACCGCCCAGGAAGCCGGCGCCCAGGGAGCCGGTTGCGATGAGGGTGCCGATCTGATAGACCAGGAAGCCGATGGTGAAGCCGACGGCGAGCTGCAGGCAGATGCCGCCCCACAGCCACTTGCGGCTCTTCATCTCCGAGTTCATGGCGCCGATGGCGGCGAAGCAAGGGGGCGTGTACAGATTGAACATCAGATAGGCCAGAGCGGCGACCTTGGTGATGGCGATGACGCCGGCAACCTCAACACCGGCACCTTCCATCATGGCCAGTTCATCTACATCGATCAGGTTCTCCAGTCCAACGAAGCAGACGGCCAGGGTGCCGACCACGTTCTCCTTGGCGATGAAACCGGTGACGGCGGCGGCAGCCAGCTGCCAGCTCAGAACGCCGACGACGGGGACCAACAGATAGGCGAAGGGAGAGGCGATAGAGGCCAGGATGGAGGCATCCGCGGTCTCGGCGACCTGGAAGCTCCAGGTGAAGGTCTGCATCAGCTGCACAGCGGTGTTGCACACCAGAATGATGGTACCGGCCTTGACGATGTAGGCCCAGCCGCGGGAGCACATGGACAGGAAAGCGCGCTTCAGACTGGGGAGCTTATATTCGGGGAGCTCGATGATGAAGAAGCTCTTGCGGACCTTGTGGCCGGTGATTTTGTTCACCAGCAGGGCGCAGAGAAGGATCAGGGCGATGCCTACGAAATACATCAGCGTACCCACCCAGGCGGCGCCCTCAAAGAACGCGCCGGCGAACAGGGCGATAACGGGAAGCTTTGCGCCGCAGGGCATGAAGGGAGTCAGCATAGCGGTGGCGCGGCGCTCGCGCTCGTTGCGGATGGTGCGGCAGGCCATGATGCCGGGGATGGCGCAGCCGGTACCGATGACGAAGGGGATGACAGACTTGCCGGACAGACCCACCTTTTTGAAGATGGGGTCCAGAACCACGGTGGCGCGGGACATGTAGCCGCAGTCCTCCAGCAGGGCGATCAGGAAGTACATGACCATGACCAGCGGCAGGAAGCCGA
>CAZQFN010000073.1:0-7234 GCA_964592685.1 uncultured Oscillospiraceae bacterium
TCAGATAGGCATATTCGGAGGCTTCCATATCCTCCACATACAGGGTGACGCCGGTCTCCGGAGCGGAAAGGTCCGTCTCCTCCGAGGGGTCGCCGGATGCCATCGCCGCGCCGCCGAGACTCATGGCCATGGCCAAAGCCAACAATACAGCAAAAAACTTCTTCATGGGTGCTCCTTTCTCCTTTTAAAAATATGCATGGGCCACCGGCCCATACACCGGTTCATCCCGGGGCTGTTACATACTTGTTGGGCAGAGTGCATTTCATGGCGGGCCGTTCCGCCGCAGGTATATCTGACATAATAATAACACAAATGACACCATTGTAAAGCACATACTGTTTCCCCCCACTGCGGACAGACGTTCTTCCCCAACAAAGAATTCATAACCGAGATTTACGGCGAACCCTGCTGCATGTATCAGGAGACGGAAGGTTACCGGATCACATCGGTTGCAGGCTCTTTTTCCCCGGGCCACACAGCCGCAGGATTTGTTTCTTTTCAGTTTAGGTTTGGTGTGTATAGTGATTCGGTGAAACTAATTTTGCAGATAAGGAGATGGCGAAAAAATGTTTGGATTTGTGCAGGCAAACATGATGGATCTGAGCAAGGAGGAACAGGCACGCTACCGCGCCGCCTATTGCGGTCTGTGCCATACACTGGGCACACGACACGGCTTCACCTCCCGGATGAGCCTCACCTATGATCTTACATTTCTGACCCTTCTGCTGTCATCCCTTTATGAACCAGAAGAGGACTGCGGCGAATGCCGGTGCGTGGTCCATCCGTGCAAAAAGCATACGTTCATAACGAACGAATGCACGGAATACGCCGCCGACATGACCATCGCCCTTACCTATCACAAATGTCTGGACGACTGGGAAGACGAGCGAAAGGTGTCCCGCAGATGCTACGCCTCCTCTCTGAAAAAAAGCTATGAAACCGTAAAGAATACCTGGCCGGAGCAGTGCAGTGCCATCGAAACATGCATTCAGGAGCTTTCGACCCTGGAAAGAGCCCGGGTGAACAACCCGGATGCCGCGGCAAAATGCTTTGGCCGGCTGATGGAGAGCATCTTTCTGTATCGGAAAGACCCATGGGAGGAGAGTCTCCGGTTGCTGGGAAACGGCCTCGGCCAGTACATTTATCTCGCGGATGCCGCCATCGATCTGGAACACGACAAAAAACACCGCAATTTCAACCCGCTCACGGAGCTGGCCGCCTCACAGGCGGATCTCCGTCCCACCCTGACCATGGTTCTGGGGGATGCCGCCAGAGGCTTTGAGCATCTGCCTCTGGTGAAGGATATACACCTGCTTCGGAATATCCTGTATTCCGGTCTTTGGATCAAATACAACCAGGGAATGCAGAAGAGCAAGAAGGTGAAGACATGATAGACAATCCCCACAAAGTATTGGGCGTGTCCCCGGACGCCTCTCAGGACGAGATCAAAAAGGCCTATCGCCAAATGGCAAAGAAATATCACCCCGACCTTCACCCCAACGATCCCAATGCCGCAAATCGGATGAACGATATCAACGAAGCATACGACATGCTGATGAATCCCGAAAAATACGCCGCCAGACGGGCGCAGCAGCAATCGCAAAACCGTCAAAGCGGATACGGCAGCCAGTCACAGAGTCAATATGGCCAGCGCTATGGCCAATACGGCCAGCAGAGTTCCGGCTACCGGGGCCCCGGCAGCTGGGCCAGCGACTTTGACTTCGGCGATATTTTCGGTTTTGGCTTTGGCGGCCCGCAGCAGCAGGCCAGCACCACACCCCGGGCCGAACCCGGCGACAGCCCGGAGGTCCAGCGGGTCGTCAGCGCCATCAACGAGCGGCGCTATCAGGATGCCATCAACATTCTGACCCATATTCCCAGCACCGGCCGTAATGCCCGCTGGTATTATCTCAGCGCACTGGCAAACCACGGTCTTGGAAACCAGGTGCAGGCCGCCGACCACATGCAGAAGGCCGCGCAGATGGATCCGTCCAACCGGACTTACGTCCAGCTGCTGCAGCAATTCCGCCAGGCCGGACAGACCTATGAGACCCACGCCCAGGGCTTCAACATGCACGCGGCCAGCATGCAGAAGGTCTGTCTGGGCTGTCTGGCGGCCCAGTGTCTCTGCGGCCCCTGTTCATACGTGAGATGCTATTAAGAAAGGAAGTTTCATATTATGGGAAAAACCATCGGCATTGATCTGGGTACCACCAACAGCTGCGTCTCTGTGGTGGAAGGCGGAAGACCCGTCATCATCCCCAACGATAAGGGCGGGCGCACCACCCCCAGCGTCGTTGCCTTCACCACCGCCGGCGAACGTCTCATCGGCGACGCGGCGCTGCGCCAGGCCTCCGTGAACAGCGCCCGCACCATCAGCTCCGTCAAACGCCACATGGGCACCGACTGGAAAATCAACATCGACGGAAAGAACTTCACCGCCCAGGAGATCAGCGCCATGATCCTGCGCAAGCTGCGCCAGGATGCCGAGGCCTATCTGGGCGAAACCGTGACCGACGCCGTCATCACCGTTCCGGCCTATTTCAACGACATCCAGCGTCAGGCCACCAAGGATGCCGGCCGCATTGCCGGACTCAATGTGCAGCGCATCATCAACGAACCCACCAGCGCCGCCCTCGCCTATGGTCTTGACAACGGCGCCCAACAGAAGATCATGGTCTATGACCTGGGCGGCGGCACCTTCGATGTTTCCATTATCGAGATTGGGGACGGCGTCATCGAGGTTCTGGCCACAAACGGCAACAATCATCTGGGCGGCGACGACTTTGACGAGCGCATCGTGACCCATCTGATGGGCAAGATCAAGAAGGCCCATCACATCGATCTCAGCCGGGATCCCGCTGTGATACAGCGCGTCCGGGAGGCTGCCGAGCAGGCCAAGAAGGAGCTTTCCGCCTCCGACAACGCCGTCATCAACCTCCCCTATCTGGCCCAGAGCAAGGACGGCATGATCCACTTCAATTACACGCTGAGCCGCGCCATGTTCAACACTCTCACAAAGGACCTGGTGGATCGGACGGCTATCCCCGTCCAGAATGCCCTGAACGACGCCGGCATCGCCCCCTCGGAGCTTGGGCGCGTGCTTCTGGTGGGCGGCTCCACCCGTATCCCTGCCGTGCAGGAAAAAGTCCGTGCGCTTACCGGCATCAATCCCTCCAAAAACATTAACCCCGACGAGTGCGTAGCCCAAGGCGCAGCCGTGCAGGGCGACACGCTTTCCGGAGGCTCCATGCAGCTGGCAGGCGCCGGCAGCGGCATCCTGCTTCTGGATGTGACCCCCCTGAGCCTTTCCATCGAGACAGTCGGCGGCGTGGCCACCCGGCTGGTGGAGCGAAACACAACCCTCCCCATCCGCTATTCCCAGGTCTTCTCCACCGCCGCCCCTTTCCAGCGAAGCGTGGAAATCCACGTTCTTCAGGGCGAGCGCCCCATGGCAAAGGACAACAAGACCATCGGAAAATTCAAGCTCAACGGCATCAAAAAAGCCCCCGCCGGCGTACCCCAGATCGAAGTCACCTTCGACATTGACGCAAACGGCATCCTGAAGGTCTCCGCCAAGGATCTGGACACCTGCAAAGAGCAGTCCATCACCATCACCGCCAACGACAAAATGTCAGACGCGGAGATCGAGAAGGCCATCCGGGACGCCGAGCAGTATGCCGAGCAGGATCAGCTCCGCCGGGATATCCTGGACATCAGCAACACCGGCTATCAGGCACTGAACAAGGCCGAGACCGCCATTCGGAAAGCCGGCAAGAAGCTCGAGAAGGACGAGAAAAAACAGATCAAGAGCGACTGCGCCGCGCTGCGCAAGCTTCTCTCCAAGGCAAAGCCGGAAAAAATGACCGTGGAGGATCTTGCCAACATCCGAAATGCCATCACTCGTGTGGAAATTTCCAGCGCCCACGCCTGCACAGTGGCCGAGACCGCGTCCCCCGAGGACGCAGAACCGGACGACGACACCAACACCGAAGAATAACCAAACGGCCAGGGAAAAATCCCTGGCCGTTTTTGCCGTCAAAACACGGCTTCGCTTTTCCTATCCGATTTATTCCGCCGCGGCGCACACGGTCTTCTTTTCTGCCATTTTCGCGGCCGACACGGCGGTATAGGACGTGACGCCCGGAATCGTTTCACCGTCGATCTGAACCGCCCTCGGCTGGTCAAATTCCACCGTAATCTCATGCCCGGTAAGGATCTCAACAATCTCCGTGTGCTTCACATGCTCCCCCTTGAAAATAGAGGGAAATACCGTCAGCGTTTTCAGCTTACCAGAACCGTGAAGCACCATCGCGGAGAGGGTCTTCCCCCGGCTGTCCCGGTCCTGCTGAGGCGCGGCCATCATGCCGCCGCCATAAAAGCGGCCGTGCATTGTGGGGGCCAGCCAGACCTTTTCATATGTATGAGAGACGCCGTCCACCGTGACCCGGGCCCCGGTCGGCTTATAACGGAACAGAAGTCCTTTGATGGCGATGGTCGTGTAATTGATTTTTTTGTTCGGGATTTTGCGCAGCTCGTCGCCCACCTCGCAGCAGTATCCGTCGATGCCGAATCCCACATTGTTGATGAACCGGTAATTCTTGCCCTTTACGGTCACGCAGGGCAGATCCTTCAGCTGCTCCGTTATCCGAAAGGGCTCGCATCCCTTTGTTTTGCCGAGGTCATGGGCAAAATCGTTGCCGCTGCCGATCGGGTAATACAGAATATCATTTTCGTATTCCAGCCCCTCCGTGTCGTTGACGAAGCGGTTGAGCGTTCCGTCTCCGCCGGCCAGAATGACCCCATCTTCTTCGTCCAGCCCGGCAAAAAATGCCCCGTAATCCGAAATACCCGTGATGTCAATATATTTCAGATCGGCTCTGACCACAAGCTCCAGATCCCGGATGTCTTGAACATCTTCTTGATTTCCCGCCTTCGGGTTATACAGAACATATGCTTTTTCCACTGGTCTAACCTCTTTCTTTCTGTCTTTGATCTCATATAACCAGTTAAAACTTACACTCACCTCAACGATGGAAGAATTTCACTCATGCGGCTCGTTTCATCGGCGGACAGTCCGGTGCAGCGAAGGATTTTCTCCGCAAAAAATCCCTCCTGCCGAGGCAGGAGGGATCGGTTTATGGAAAAAACAGGGTCACCGGGCGATCCACTCTTCGAAAGTCAGAGCGACGCCGTTGGTGAGCATGCCGCCATAGAGCATCTCGGCGGGGAAGGTGACATAGTCACCGGCCTCCACCAGAGGCATGAACTCGTTCTCGATCTGGTCGATGGTCATGGTGGAGTTGACCTCCAGCTCGGCCAGCAGCCACTCGTGGATGTAGTCCGCATAAGCGGCCACGGGGTCGGCAGCAGTCTCCTCCGAAGCGGCTTCTTCCCTGCAGATGCTGTGCACCCACTCGGCGAAGGTACCGGTGGTGGTGCCCTCATTGGAGCCGTGGCCCATATTCCAGACCAGGGCATAGTCAACGCTCTCGGCGCCGGCCATATTGGCGGCCATAGCCAGGTTATAGGCAACGGTGAAGCTGGTGTGCTCGTCGGCCGTACCGTTACGGGTGCGCCAGTGACGGGCGATGTCAGCCTCCTGCTCGCCGCTGGCCACATCCAGCATGATGTGGGTGGCATTCAGGAGATAGACCTGCTCCAGAACGGCTTCATCGGCAGCCTGCTCGATGTAAGTGTCCACATCCTGATCGGCAAAGCCTTCCATGGCAGCATACTCGTCGTAATTCTCCGCCAGGACCGCGGCCACATTCTCGCTGAAGTGAACGCCCTCGTCCGTGGTGCCGAAGGCATTTCCTTCCTCGGTGGCATAGAAGGTATCGAAACCAGGGATATCCTTGTTGCGGGCAAGACCGGTGCCGTTCAGGAAGCCGGCCATATCGGTGATGGACCAGGTACCATCTTCGTTCTGAGCAAGCCAGGACTCCGCATTCTCAAGAGAGGCGTAGTATGCGTCGAAGGTGTCATACATCTCGCCGGAGGAGGCCTCGGAATAGCCGGAGCCGGCGATCCAGGCGTTCAGAGCGTCGGACATATTCTCCAGGATCTGGTCATAGTACGAGCCGGAACGGGCGTCCATCTCGCCGCTGGCGCCGGCGTCAAAGCTCAGGACCTCACCCTCGGCATTCTGGATACCGAGACCGTTGATGTACTCCGCGAAAGCCACAGCCAGATCATCCTGAAGGGCCAGCTGGAAGTCGGAAAACTCGATGGTACCCGCAAACATGGTGGCAGCAGAGGTCTCGCCGGCGTCATAACGCATCCAGGCATAGGCCAGGTCGGCGTTGTTCAGATCCACGATGGGGCAATAGCACATGCTGGCATAGATGTCGTCGTCGATGGTGGAGACATATTCGCCGTTCACCAGCTCGATGCCGGCCGCGCCGATCTCATACAGGTAGGGATAATACTCATCCATGTTGCCGGTGGCGCCAAGGATGGAGCTCATCTGACCGCCGCCGGAGGAACCCAGAGAGACGATCTTCTCCTCATCGCCGGGGATCACATCGGCGTTCAGACGGAGCATACGCACCGCGGCCTTCTGGTCCACCACGGGGGCCGGAGCCTTACCGGTGGCGTTCTCAGCGTTGCGGCTGCGGGCGCCGACACTGATATGGACAAAGCCTTCTGCCAGATAGGAACTGTTGGCGCTGCTGGGAGAAGAGCTGTTCCAGCCCATGCAGTTGTTCTCGATGATGATGGGGGCCGTGTCGGCGGTATAGCCGTTGCACTCGCCGCCGTCCATGTAAGCCGCGGGAACATAGATGTTCATGTACTGATAGGTGGGGTTGATGACGTTGGTGCAATAAACAACGTTCTTCAGGGAATAGTAACTGCCGTCGGCGCTCGGTTCCCACGCGGGGTCGGTCAGCACCAGCGCATCGGCGCCGGCAGCCTCGGCAGAAGGCTCCGCACTGGCAAAGGCGGCAATGCCAAGGCTCAGCACCAGAGTCAAGCACAGAAGCAAGCTCAAGAATTTTTTCATGGTGGCTCCTTTCGTTTTTCCGTTTCAGAAAGTATAAATTTCATGCGCGGCATGATAATTCCGGGGTTTTGGGTCCTTTCAGAAGAGCTTCAACAAAGCGGGTAAACCGCCGCGGGGAATGCCCCGCAGCGGTTCCATTATAGTTTTTTTAACAGGAAAAGTAAAGTATGATCAGGTGGGCGAACCGTCAGCGGGATTGGTGATGCCGAAATAGGTCAGCTCATACAC
>CAZQFN010000074.1:0-7208 GCA_964592685.1 uncultured Oscillospiraceae bacterium
AGGATTTGTCCTCATCCGGGCGCATAAGCGTGAAGCCGCCGGCAGCGCCGCGGGGGATGATGGTGATATAGTGGACAGGATCCACATGATCCAGATACTTGGCGGCAATGGCGTGGCCGGATTCGTGATAGGCCGTGAGACGGCGAGCCTTTTCGGAGACGATGCGGCTCTTCTTCTCCGGGCCCATCGCCACTTTCAGAATGGCTTCGTCGATATCGGCGTTCACGAGGAAGCGATGACCCCGGCGAACCGCCAGAAGCGCCGCTTCGTTCAGAAGATTCTCCAGATCCGCGCCGGAGAAGCCGGGCGTGCCACGGGCAATGGACTTGAGATCCACATCGTCGCCCAAAGGCTTACCCTTGGCATGGACCTTCAGGATCTCCTCGCGGCCCTTCACATCGGGCAGACCGATATAGACCTGGCGGTCAAAGCGGCCGGGACGCAGAAGCGCGTTATCCAGAATGTCCGCCCGGTTGGTGGCCGCCATAACAATGACGCCCTCGTTGTTGGAGAAGCCATCCATCTCCACCAGGAGCTGGTTCAGAGTCTGTTCGCGCTCGTCATGACCGCCGCCCAGACCGGAACCGCGCTGGCGGCCCACGGCGTCGATCTCATCGATGAAGATGATGGCAGGCGCCACTTTCTTGGCCTGGTCAAACAGGTCGCGGACGCGGCTCGCGCCCACGCCCACATAGAGCTCCACAAAATCGGAGCCGGAAATGGACAAAAACTGCACACCGGCCTCGCCGGCCACAGCCTTGGCCATCAGGGTCTTACCGGTTCCCGGAGGGCCCACCAGCAGAACGCCCTTGGGAATGCGGGCGCCCATCTCGGTATAGGCCTTAGGATTTTTCAGAAATTCAACAATTTCCTGAAGGTCTTCCTTTTCCTCGTCGCAGCCTGCGACATCGGCAAAAGTCTTTTTCTTCTGGCTCTCGTTCGCGACCTGGGTACGGGCCTTGGAGAATTTGGCAACACCGCCGGCTCCGCCGCCGCCTGCCTTGCTCATCATGGCATACCAGAACACACCGAAGACCACGATCATCAGCAGATAGGGGATGAAGGACACCCACCAGGGGGCGACCCAGCCCTCTTCATAGTCGTATTCCGTCAGAATGCCGGCAGCCTTCTGCTCCTTGATCAGGTCCCCCAGATCATCGTTGAACTGATCCACATCCAGAAGTGTGCGGGTGATCTCAGTCCAGCCCTCATAAGGCTCCCGAAGCGTAAGCGTCAGCTCGTCGCCTGCAACAACAAAAGATTCCACCTGCTGATTCTCGAACAGATCGAGAATCTCGGAATAGGTGGGCGTGGGCAGCTCGTTGCCGCTGGTAAAGGTGAACACCAGGGCCAGCAGAACCACCAGAAGAAGGGCATAAAAGCCCACATCTCTGGCTTTTTTGCCGCCATTGGGGGAATGGTTGGGATTGTGGTTGGGGTTGTTGTCCATATTTTGCGATACCTCAAGAATAGATTTCCGGCTTCAGAATGCCGATGTAGGGCAGATTACGGTAGCGCTGGCTGTAATCCAGGCCGTACCCCACCACGAAAGCGTCCGGAATGGTGAAACCGACATAGTCCGCTTTCACCGGGGCCGTGCGGCGCTCGGGCTTATCCATCAGCGTCACCACGCGGATGGAAGCGGGATTGCGGTCGTTCATGTATTTGATAAGATAGTTCAAAGTATTTCCGCTGTCCAGAATATCCTCCACGATGACAACATCGCGGCCTTCGATGTTCTCGGACAGATCCTTTACGATCTTCACGGCGCCGGTGGATACCGTTCCGTCCCCATAGCTGGAGACCGCCATAAAATCGATGGTACACATCACATCACAGGCGCGAACCAGGTCTGCCATAAACATAAAGCAGCCTTTCAGAACGCCCACGAACAGAGGGGTCTTTCCCTCATACTCTTTTGTGATCAGCGCTCCAAGCTCCTGAACACGAGCCTGGATCTCCTCTTCACTCGCGAATATATACTCAATATCCTTATGCATTGCTGCATCCTCCCCTGTCCGGGTTCCCCCGGACAATTTCTATTGTTCCGACGTTTTCGTCGTTTTGAACCGCTTTAAACCGTTCGTCCGGGCCAACACCCAAAACAAACAGAATGCCCATCCCATCCCGCAGAACCGGAACCCCGTTCCGCTCCCAGGATGGAATATCCAGCTCCATAAAAAGCTGTTTCAGAGTTTTTGTACACCCCCGCCCAGCAGGGCGGAAGGCATCGCCCTCCCGACGCGCACCAATGGTAATCTTACCATATATCTTCTCACAAGAAAAGGAAAAAGTGGTGAACACATCATGAATTTCATCCGCTCTCCGACCTCGGCAGATGCGGACGGAAATACCCGCCTCGGGAATGGCCGTCCATTCTTCCCAGCGAAGTTCCCGTTCCGGGATTGGTGCCTTTGTCCGCAGATCAAAGACCAGACGTTCTCTCGTCCGTCCCACCCGCATGCCGGATACATCTGTCACCTCGCCCGGCTTTAAGGCCATGATCGCTCCTGTCTGAACAGCGGATATCCTCCCCTGCCCCATCCGTCGGACCACACGGCTCATCACCGGCTCCGGCAGCTCCGCAAGCGCCTTTACCGGCAGCGCATTTTCACAGCCATGCTCCTGCACGAACCGTTCCGCCAATGAATCCAGATGATCCGCATCCCGGCGGAGAAGCTCTGCCGTGCGGCCCGCCGTCTTCGCGAAGGCCGGGTTGATCGCTGTCAGAACCGGCATCACCTCGTGGCGCAGACGGTTGCGGGTATACAGATCTTCGCCGTTTGTGGAATCCTCCACATGGGGGATCCCCCGCTCCGCGAGATAGTCTTCCGCCTCCGCCCGGGTCACATCCAGCATGGGACGGCAAATGTTTCCCCGCACCGGAGGAATGCCGCAAAGACCCCGGAGGCCGCTGCCCCGCAGAAAATTGAGCAGCATCGTTTCGGCGTTGTCTTCGGCGTTGTGAGCCGTAGCAATGACGGCCGCGCCCATTTCCACCCGGGCTTCTTCCAGAAACCCATAGCGCAGCTCCCGGGCCGCCGTCTCTTCCGAAAGGCCATGCTCCCGGGCATAACCGCCCACATCGCCCCGCCCGGAAAGAAACGGCACGCCTCTTTCCCTGCAGAACGCCCGGACAAATCCTTCATCCCGATCCGCCTCGCTTCCTCTGAGCCCGTGGTTATAATGGGCCGCAGCCACATCATATCCCAGCTCCAGAAGCCGACAAAGCAGATACATGGAGTCCACACCGCCGGACACGGCGCACAGCACCCGCCCCTGCCGGGGCAGCAGATCAGTATTCATCCCCGTCGCTGTAGCGGCGCTCGTCGTTCACATAGCTTGTGTATTCCGGAAGCCACCGCAGATTCACCGTGCCCACACGGCCACGGCGGTTTTTCAGAATAATAGCCTCCGCGGCATTGGGATCCTCGCAGTTCTGGTCGTAGTACCCCTCGCGGTAAAGGCCGATGACACAGTCCGCGTCCTGCTCGATGGAGCCGGATTCACGCAGATCCGAAAGCATGGGACGCTTGTTCTGGCGAGACTCGTTGGCACGGCTCAGCTGGCTCAGACACACCAGAGGAACCTGCAGTTCCTTTGCCGTGACCTTCATCATACGGCTGATATCACTGACGGCCTGGGTACGGCTTTCGTTGGACCAGGTATGGCCGCTGCCCGCCGACTGCATCAACTGAAGATAGTCCACCATGATAAGCCCCAGATTATCCAGCCGCCGGCACTGAGAACTCATCTCCGCCACGGTCATGGTGGGGTTATCGTCGATGCGGATGTCGATGCGGGAGAGATTGCCCGCAGCCTCCGCCAGACGGCTCCACTCCTCCGGGTTCAGATTACCCCGGGTGAGTTTGTAGTTATCGATATGGCTCTCCGCGGAAAGCAGACGCATCACCAGCTGCTGGCGGCTCATTTCCAGCGAGAAGATCGCCACGGTCTTGCCCGATGTGCGGGCCGCGTGAACCGCCATGTTCAGCGCGATACTGGTCTTGCCCATACCGGGACGGGACGCGATGAGAACAAAGTCGCCCTCGCTCAGACCCAAAAGGGCCTCGTCAATGTCCGTGAGACCGGTGCTGATACCGGGAAGCTGCGCTCCCTGGGAAGCCGCTTCCGAGATATGGTGAAGCACGTCCTGCAGCACCTGGGTCATGGGCACAAGACCACCCACGGTATTTTCCTTGCGCAGGGCATAGATTTTCCGCTCCGCAAGCTCCAGCGCCTGCTGCGCCTCGCCCGCGCCGTTATACACAAGATCACAGATCTCCGTAGCCGAGGAGCCCAGAGCACGCAGCAGAGCCTGTTCCCGGACGATGGCGCAGTACTGCAGGACATTCGCCGCCGTGGGCGTAACATCCATAAGCTCCAGAAGATACTGCTGAGAGTTCTCCTTCCAGTATCCCCGGATCTTCATCTCTGCCAGGACCGTCACCGGGTCGATACGCTGGCCAAGACTGAACATGGAGAACATGGTCTCAAAAATGTCCCGGTTGGCGTCAATATAAAACTCAGCGGTCTTGACCTTGTTCACAACATCCGGGATGCAGGCAGGGTCGATAAGCATCGCGCCCAGCACCGCCTGTTCCGCTTCCCGGGAATAGGGGACTCTCCGTCCCAGCAACTCGTCCATCCGAAACTCCTAAACTACTTTCAAAGTCCGCTCCCGCGTCCGGGAGCACAGAGGCTTCTCGCCGGTTATTTCTCTTCCGTCACCAGAACGTGGATCACACCGGTAATCTCATAGCCCATCTTGCATTTCACCTCATAGGAACCAAACTGCTTGATGGGGTCTGCCTGAACGATCTGGTTTTTTTCCACTTTCAGACCGTGCTGCTGGGCCAGGGCGTCCGAGATTTCCTTGGAGGTGATGGCGCCGAAAAGACGGCCGGCTGTGCCGCCCTTGGCCGGAATCTTCACAACAAGGCTTTCCAGAGCCTTCACCGTCTCCATGGCAGCGGCCTTCTCCCGGGCGATCTGAGCCTGACGGGCCTTGTCCTTCATGCGCATGGTGTTGATATTATCGGTCGTCGCCTCCACCGCAAGCCCGCGGGGCAACAGGAAGTTGCGGGCATAACCGTCGGATACTTCCTTCAGTTCACCCTTCTTGCCCTGACCTTTTACATCTTTCTGCAGAATAACTTTCATGTCTTTCAAACCCCTCTCTTAGGATAGATATTCATCAATGGCCGCCTCAAGACGGCTCGTTGCTTCTTCAACGGTAATACCCGGGATGTGAGCCGCCGCGGCCGACTGGTTTCCGCCTCCACCCAGTTTTTCCATCAGGACCTGGACATTCAGATTTCCGATGCTCCGGGCTGAGAAGCTCACACCGCCCTCCGTTGCATAGACGACCACAGAGGCCTCCACGCCGGAAATATTCAGCATCTCGTCCGCGGCCTGGGCCGCTGTGACCCGTTCCACCATCTGCTCCTCCACAGCAAGGCAGATGTTCCCGCGGAAAATACGGGAGCGCTCCAGAATGCCATAGCGGGTGATGGTTTCTTCAAAATCGTTTTGCAGCAGGCGCTTCACGGATACCGTGTCCGCCCCGGCCCGGCGGAGATAGGCCGCCGCGTCAAACGTACGCTCACCGGTGCGCATAGTAAAATTCTTCGTATCCGTCACGATGCCGGAGAGCATCACCTCTGCCTCATAACGGAGCACATCGTTCTGATCCACCAGTTCCTGCAAAAGCTCCGTCACCAGTTCACAGGCGGAAGAGGCATAGGGCTCATACAGGGTAAGCGCCGCATTTTCGATATAGCTCGCGCCGCGGCGGTGATGGTCGATGACCACCAAGCGGCGAATGGTCTGCAAAATGGCCTGATCCTCCACCTGCTCCGGCCGGCCTGTATCCACCACCACCAGGAGACTGCGGGAATTGGCCTGGAGCATGGCCTCCCGGGGCGTGATGAACACATCCTCGTATTCCTTCTGCTTTTTCAGATGCTCCACAAGCTTGCCGCAGGCGTTGGGGCCATCCCCCATAACGATGCGGGCCCGCTTGCCATATTTCCGGGCAATGCAGCAGATACCCACCGCCGCACCAAGACAATCCGTATCCGCAAAGCGGTGACCCATAACATAGGTCACGCCGGCCTCCCGGATAAAGGCGCCCAGGGCATTGGCCACCACGCGGCTTTTCACCTTTGTGCGGGTCTCCACCTCGGTGGCGCGGCCACCGTAAAACTCAAAATTCATGCGGTTGCGGACGACCACCTGGTCACCGCCCCGGCTGAGGGCCATATCCACACTGAGGGAAGCATAGTTGAAGTTTTCCTCCATAGAGGCGCCCTCAATGCCCACGCCAATACTCACCGTGGCATGAATGGCAGAGGAATTGACGATATTGTGAACATCGTCGATAATGGTAAATCTTTCGCTCTCCAGCTGGTCAAAATACCGCCGCTCGCAGAGATAGATATAGCGATCCCGGTCATACCGGCGAAGAAATCCCCGTTTTCCGTCGGTCCACTGGGTCAGTTTATCCTCCACCTGGTTGCGGATATCGTTGGCGATACGCTCCGGAGCATTTCGTACCAGCTCGTCAAAGTTATCGATCATGATCAGCATGATCACGGGACGGGAGGCGGCATATTCCCGGCGGAGATCGTCATAATCCGTCACATCCACCCAGTAGGTGATGCCCATGGCGCCGGTAACTTCCCGGTCCTCTTTGCCCCGGACAAGATTTCCGTGAACCTGAAATTTCCGCCCGTTCACTTCCACAAGAGACGGCGCGCGGCGCTTGCCGTCCATAAGCCATTTTCCGGAAAAGCCGGGAACCAGTTCCTCCATATAGGCATTGAGACTTGGCTCCTTCTGCCCGCAGATGCCAAAAAACTCCTGATTTCCCCAAACCACACGGCCGGATTCCAGAAGGTAGGTCACCATGGGCAGGGGGAAGTTCATCATGGCGTTGTTCTTTGCCGCTTCCTTCTCATAGGCCACGGACTCGATGTATTTCATCATCTCCCGCTGCCGCTGCCGGTTGAACATCCGTCCCAGAATCAAAAGCAGTACGGCCGCCACCGCTTCCGTGATGGCCAGCCAGCGGTGATCGCACAGAAGGAAAGTCAGTGCCGCAAAGACCAGGAGGCAGATGGGATAGAACCGGGAGCCCAGTTCATCCATTTTTTTCGAGAGCTTATTCATGGCATACGTCCCCACATTAGAATATTAGAATTATA
>CAZQFN010000075.1:0-7174 GCA_964592685.1 uncultured Oscillospiraceae bacterium
CCCAAAGAGCTGACGGAGCGGGGGGGAGGTTGGTGTGTGGAACAACCCGCATCCGCCAGCCGGGGTATGACCAGATCGGATGAGTCGCTATACCATAAACCCGCCTCTTTCTGTTCCGGAAGGTCTGGCTGTCGATACCAGTCCTCCGGGCGATGCGTGTTGTTGTCAGGCATATGAATCCTCCCTTGAGGTCGAATTGATTATACGACCAAATCGACCGTAATATGTGAATAAAATGTTAAACATTAAAATTTTGTTTTCTTTTTTCCCCATAATCCGGGGAAAAACCGGGATTTGATTAAAGTATGTTAATCCCGGCGGATCATCCGTTATCATCCGCCAGGGCCAGCGTGAAGGTGAAGGCGGTGGCCCCGTCCTCGCTGGTGACATAGATGTCCTGATCGTGGGCGGCGATGATGTCCCGCACCATGTAAAGCCCCAGACCGACGCCGTCCCGGTCCTGGCTGCGGGCCCGGTCCGTTTTGTGGAAGCGCTCGAAAATGAGGGGCAGCTCCTCCGGGGGGATGGTCTCGCCCTCGTCCCGGATGCTGACCACCGCCCGGCCGCTCTCCTTCCAGAGACTGACGGACAGCCGTCCGCCCTCCCGGGCAAATTTTACGGCGTTATCCATCAGATTATACACCACCCGGGTCAGCGCGTCTACATCCCCTTTCACAAGAAGGGGATCTTCCGGCATTTCCAGCTCCATGACCAGCCCCTTCCGGTCCACCCGCTCCTCAAAGTTCAGGATGGTGCGCACCACCATCTCCGAAAGATCAAACCGGGCGTCCCGCTTTTCCGGGTCGCCGTCCCGGAGACGGGACATATCCAGCATGCTCCGCACCAGGCGGCTGAGCCGCTTCGTCTCCGAGGAGATGGATTCCAGATATTTCCGCTCCTCCGACCGGGGGATGGTGCCGTCCAGAATGCCGTCGGCGAAGCCGGAGATGGCGGTCATGGGCGTGCGCAGCTCGTGGGAGATATTGGCCACGAATTCCCGGCGGAGGGTCTCCGTCTGTTCGATGGACTCCGCCATGGAGTTGAAGGCGTCGATCAGCGTGCCGATCTCGTCCTCCTGCTCCGTGGGGCGCACACGGGCGGAATAGTCCCCGTGGGCAAAGCGATGGGCCGCCTCGCTCATCTCATAGAGCGGGCGGGTCAGACGCCGGGAGTTTATATAGGTGACAAAAATGGCCAGAGCCAGCACGCCCGCGGCGATCAGGATAAAGACCACCACGAAATCCTGCCAGATCTCCATGAGCCCGCGGCTTTCATAGCTCACGAACACATAGCCCACGGTATGGCCGTTCCAGGCCTCCAGCGGCTCGCTCACCACATAATACAGCTCGTCATAGAGGCCGCCCAGAGTGGTCAGGGCCTTATAGCTGTCCTGACTCTCCACCTGGTCCAGGATCTCCCGGCTGACGGCCGCCCCCTCATAGGGGGAAACGTGGGAAAGATCGGAGCTGACCACCACGTTGCCGTCGCTGTCGCACAGGAGGATGTGGTTTCCCGTGCTGATGGCGACGGAGGTGATATGCATCCGCAGCTCCCAGTTGTAAAGGCCGCCCTGAAGGCGCACCGCCTCCGCATAGCGCTTGATCTCCTGAACGTTGGCCTGGAGACTCTCCTGCTTTTCCCGGGTCAGAAAGGCCTGGCCCATGAGGAGCATGGTGATGCCGAAGATAAGAAAGCAGGTCACAAACATGAAGGCCGTGACCATGAAGTTTTTAAAAAAGATGCTTTTCCGCACGGTTATGCTTCCCCGACTTCAAATTTATAGCCCACGCCCCAGACGGTCTTCAGCCGCCACTGGTCGCTGACGCCCTCCAGCTTTTCCCGCAGACGCTTGACATGCACATCCACCGTTCGGGAATCGCCGAAATAGTCAAAGCCCCAGACCTCGTCCAGAAGCTGGTTGCGGGTATACACCCGGTTGGGCGAGCTGGCCAGATGATACAGAAGCTCCATCTCCTTGGGCGGGGTGTCGATCTTCGTGCCGTCCACCACCAGCTCATAGGAGTCCAGATTGATGGTCAGCCGGTCGAATTCCAGCTTCCGCTCCGCCTGGCTCTCGGTCTCTCCGCCGGTGCGGCGCATCACCGCGTGGATCCGGGCGATGAGCTCCTTCACCTCAAAGGGCTTGGTGATATAGTCGTCCGCGCCCATCTCCAGACCCGTGACCTTGTCCACGGTCTCGCCCTTGGCGGTGAGCATGAGGATGGGCGTCTGGCTGAAGGAGCGCACCTCCCGGCAGACCTGCCATCCGTCCTTTCCGGGGAGCATGATGTCCAGAAGAATCACATCCGGCTCCTCCTCCCGGGCCATCTCCACGCCCTTGCCGCCGTCGGCGGCCCGGCTGACCGCAAAACCGTCCTTTTCCAGATAGAGCCGCAGAAGCTCCGCGATGTTACCGTCGTCTTCAATGATCAGTGCTTTTTTTCCCATGAGAGAGCGTTCCTCCCTTTCGTTGATTGTTCATTCTGGACTAATTATATACCCAAAGTGCTTTCTTGGGTGAACAAAATGTAAAAAAATCGCCCAAAGACAAAAATCCACTTGACTTTAGCGTGCTAACGTAGTAGATTGTTACCATGATGAAATCATCTTTAGGAGGACAACATATTATGAAAAAGCTTCTTGCACTTCTTCTTTCCGCTATGATGCTCTTTGCCCTGTGCGCCTGCGGCGCTCAGGAAGCCGCCCCCGCCGAGGAGGCCGCCCCCGCCGCCGAGCCTCAGACTCTTGAGTCTGACGAGACCATGGAAGGCGCGCTGGTCGCCGAGAGCGATCTGTCCTATGTTCAGGACAAGGGCGTTCTCGTGGTCGGCATCACCGACTTCGCTCCCATGGACTTCAAGGACGACGCCGGCGAATGGATCGGCTTCGACGCCGACATGGCCAAGGCCTTCGCCGAGAGCCTGGGCGTGGCCGTGGAATTCATCGAGATTGACTGGGACAACAAGGTCCTGGAGCTGAACAGCAAGGCTGTTGACTGCATCTGGAACGGCATGACCCTCACCGACGAGGTCAAGGCCGCCATGCAGACCTCCAACGCCTACTGCAACAACGCCCAGGTCGTCATCGTTCCCGCGGACGTGGCGGATCAGTATCAGACCGTGGAAGCCTGCGCCGATCTGCAGTTCGCCGTGGAAGCCGGCTCCGCCGGCAAGGCCGAGGTGGAAGCCCTTGGTTACAGCTTCACCGAAGTGGCCACTCAGGCCGACGCTCTGATGGAAGTTGCCGCCGGCACCTCTGACGCCGCCGTCATCGACTCTCTCATGGCCGCCGCCATGGTGGGCGAGAACACCGGCTATGCCGAGCTGACCTACACCGTTGGTCTCAACAGCGAGGAATACGGCGTCGGTTTCCGCCGGGGCTCCGATCTGGCTGACGCTCTGAACGCCTTCTTTGCCGAGGCTTATGCCGACGGCACCATGATGGCCGCCGCCGAGACCTATGGCGTGCAGGCCGCCGTCATCGCCCAGTAAGACCCCATCCCCCATCCGGGCGACAACAAACCACATAGAAGCAGAGAGCGGGTCTCCGCTCTCTGCTTTTGGGCCGTATTGAGCCCATTATTACTTACCAAGGAGGACTGACCCCATGGACCTGGAACTGATCCTTGAGCAGATGCCGGTGGTCATCCATTCTCTGAATATCGGCTTCCTGCAGACGCTGAAGCTGTTTTTTGTGACCCTTGTGGGCGCGCTGCCTCTGGGTCTTATCATCGCCTTCGGCTCCATGTCCCGGTTCAAGCCTCTCAGCTGGCTTTGCCGGCTCATCGTCTGGGTCGTCCGGGGCACCCCCCTTATGATCCAGCTGCTCATCATCTATTATTTCCCCGGTCTGGTGCTGAACAACAACATCTGGGGCAGCGGGGAATCGGGCCGGTTCATCGCCTCGGCGGCGGCCTTCATTTTCAACTATGCCTGCTATTTCTCCGAGATCTACCGCGGCGGCATCCAGAGCGTACCCAAGGGGCAGAACGAGGCCGGTCTGGTGCTGGGCATGACCAAAACGCAGATCTTCTTCAAGGTCACCCTGCTCCAGATGATCAAGCGCATCGTCCCCCCCATCTCCAACGAGATCATCACGCTGGTGAAGGATACCTCCCTCGCCCGCATCATCGCCCTGCAGGAGATCATCTGGGCCGGTCAGGCCTTCCTCAAGGGCTCTCAGGGCATCGCCGGCGCCATCTGGCCCCTGTTCTTCACCGCCATTTACTATCTGCTCTTCACCGGCATCCTGACCATCCTTCTCGGTCGGCTGGAGAAGAAGCTGGACTATTTCCGCTGAGGAGGTGAGACCCATGGCAATTTTGGAAGTCAAAAACATTCGAAAATCCTTTGAAAAGACCGAAGTTCTCAAGGACATCAGCTTCTCCCTGGAGAGAGGCCAGGCGGTCTCCATCATCGGCTCCTCCGGCTCCGGCAAAACCACGCTGCTCCGCTGTCTGAACTTTCTGGAAAGGCCCGACGGCGGCACCATCACCGTAAACGGCGAAACCCTGTTCGACGCCGCCGACCCCGCCACCCAGCGGGAATCGGAGATCCGCAAAAAGCGGCTCCACTTCGGTCTGGTGTTCCAGAACTTCAACCTCTTCCCCCAGTATACGGCCCTGGAAAACGTCATGCTGGCCAAGGAGCTTCTGGCCAAGGAGCAGCCCGACTACAAGGCCCGCCGCAAGGAAATCCACGAGGAGATCCGCGCCCGGGCGGAGGATCTTCTCTGCCAGATGGATCTCTCGGACCGGATGAAAAACTATCCCCATCAGCTCTCCGGCGGTCAGCAGCAGCGGGTGGCCATCGCCCGGGCTCTGGCTCTTCAGCCGGACATCCTCTGCTTTGACGAGCCCACCTCCGCCCTGGACCCGGAGCTCACCCGGGAGGTGCTGCGGGTCATCCGCAGTCTCGCCGAGCGAAAGACCACCATGATCATCGTCACCCACGAAATGGCCTTCGCCCGGGACGTGGCGAATCACACCATCTTCATGGACGACGGCCACATCGTGGAGCAGGGCGACCCCGCGCAGGTCTTCTCCAACCCCACCCAGGAGCGCACAAGACGCTTCCTGCAGAGCTTCAACCAGCTGTAACAACAAACCGGACCGGCATCTTTCGGATGCCGGTCCGGTTGTCTTTTTCGTATAAAGCGGGGGGGCTATTTCATGTAATAGGCCGCCACCACGCTGGAGACCAGGATGCCGTCCACCTCGGCGTTCATCAGCGCCCGGAACAGGCCCTGGGTGTCCGTCTGATAGATGACGCTGTCCAGACTCTCCACGAATTTCTCGTCCTGCTGGAGCACGTCGATGTCCGTGAGCACCACGCCCAGGCACTTGCCCTTCAGCGCTTTCTTGTCCCGCACCCAGCCCGCGGCCCGGGCCACCAGCACATAGCGGCTGGTGATATAGGAGGGGGAATAACTGAAGCCGGAGCGCTTGTCGTTGGTGGAAATGCCCATGGCCATGTCGATGTTGCCGCTGTTCAGCTCCGCGGCCACGTCCGCCGGGTCAATGGGATAGATCACCATGCTCCAGCCCAGATAGCCGCAGATGTAGTTGGCCACGTCCACGTCAAAGCCCATGTAGGCGCCGTTCTGCTCATAGCTCATGGGCATGTTGTTGATGTTGATGCCCACGATGACGGTGCGGGTCTCGTTCTGCTCCCACAGATCGTCCATGGCCCCCTCGTCCGCCTTCACGCTGGAGAGATCCTCTCCAAACCAGGCATAGGAGGCGTTTTTCAGCGTGCTGTTGGCCGCCAGCTCTCCCAGCGCCGCGGTGACAAACCGGCAGATGCGGTCGTTTTCCCGGAAGGCGATGACATAGCTGCCCTCGGCGCTGTATGTATCGATGATGCGATAGCCGCCGCCCGTGTCGCCGCAGGCCGTCAGAGGCACTGCCAGCAAAAGGCACAGCAGCAGGCAAAGGAATCTTTTTTTCATGGGTCCTCCCAGATGACAGGTTCCGCGGGGAAGCTCCGCGCGAAAACCATCTTACCCGATAATCCGGTCAAAATCAAGAGCGGCGCTCATTCCGCCGGCGCGGCGCTTTCCTCCGCCGCGGACGCGGCCGCCTCCGCCTCCGCAGGCAGAAGCCCGGTCTCCACGGTGCCGTCGTCCACATAGTGCTCCGCCAGCAGGGCAAACCAGTTTTTATACCAGGCCGGCGTGAAGTGCATCCCGTCCTCCGTCACCTCCGAGGGGAGATAGCCCTCCTCGTCCGAAAGCACGGAACAGGCGTCCAGATACCATACGCCCCAGTCCTCCGCCAGATCCAGAAGCATGGCATTGTATGCCCGCACCAGCTCCCGGGTATAGCTTGCGTTGGTGGAGGATTTATAGGCGCTCACCGGCGGCGCGCTCATGAGGACGATGATGCTGTCATCGCTGTAACGCATCAGCTCCTCCAGCATCTCCTGATAGCAGGCCCGCACGGCGTCCAGATCCCGGGAGAGCTCGTTGAGCCCCAGACCGATGTAGATCTTTCCATAGTCCCCGGATTCCATCTTCCGGATATAGTCCACGCCGTCAAAGGCGTCCAGCTCCTCTTCCCCATAGAAATCCACCCCGGACAGAAGCCCCTCATAGTCATACATCTCCAGCCCCATGGACACGGAGTTCACCAGAAAGGCCGCGTCGGCAAAATATGCCTCTCCGGCGGAAACGCTCCGGGCGGGGATGACGGCGCTGTCCCGCTCCGGGACCACCCGCTCCGCCGGGATCGCTTTCCCCTCCGGCTCTTCCTCCTCCGTGGTCAGCGCCTGGGACACCTCCGCCGCCGGGGACGGCTCCTCCGTTCCCCCGCCGCCGAAGTGCCACACACCGATCACCGCCGCCGCGCCCGCCAGAAGGACGCACAGCCCCAGCATCAGAAGCGCAATTGTTTTCTGCCGCATATATACTCCTCACCGCCAGCCGGCGGGTTTGTCGAAAATCCTAACATTATGTCAACATGTGTTTTTCCCATCTTACCGCAAAAGCCGCCGTCTTGCAAGAGGGGGATGGAATTTGCCGCTGCATGATTGACCCTGTGGGCCGGAAATGCTATAATAATTTGATATCATAGATATATTGTGCCATTCAGGCATTGACGGAGGTTCCTATGTGGGTATCGGATAAATGGAGAGATTACGAGCTGCTGGACGCATCCCGGGGCGAAAAGCTGGAG
>CAZQFN010000076.1:0-7123 GCA_964592685.1 uncultured Oscillospiraceae bacterium
GCCCGCTTTTTGGCGCATTCATCCAGCCCGAAGGCGGCCATGATCTCGGGGATCTTTTCCCGGGTGAGGTCCGTTTCCATGGCGTAGATGCCCGCCATAAGGCGGAGATTTTCCTCCACGGTGAGATTGGGGGCAACGGCGCTCTCCTGAGGGCTTACGGCAGTCCGGGCCTTCATGACGCCCGGCTGGGAGACAATGCTGCTGCCAAGGAGCTCCGCGTCGCCCCCGTCGGGCGGGAGAAGCCCTGTGAGCATTTTGATGGTGGTGGTCTTGCCGGCGCCGTTTACGCCAAGGAGGGCGAAAAGCTCGCCCTCCTCAATGGCCAGTGTCAGCCCGTCCACGGCGAGAGTATCGCCGAATCGTTTGGTCAGTCCCCGGATATCAATGGCTGTCATGTTCATCACTCCAGAAGTCCAGATGCTCTCCGTGCCAGGACAGGGTGCCGCGGGTGTTTTTCCGCGGCGGCGCCCAGCCGGTGGGGGGACGCAGGGTCAGTGTTTCGCCGTCCTCGGTGACAAACTCCGCATAGACGGTGTGGCGGTACAGGGTGGTGTTGCTCACATAGCTTCGGCGGAAGCGCGCCGGGGCGGTGCGGACGGCCTGTGCCGCGGCGTAGTTATCGCCTCTGTGCTGAACGATGATCTCCACCGCCAGCCAATCCCGGTGGTTAACCTGTATCCGGTCGCCTTCGTAAAGATCCTCGTATACCGCCCAGCTTTGCAGCTGCAGCTTGCGGCTTGTGCCGTCATAATCCCGGAGGACGATGGCGGGATAGGCTTTATGGGCGGCGCCGCTTATATCCCGGTATTTCTTTTCGATGACGCCCATGGAAGAGGACAGGGGGACCTTGTTGGGATTGTTCACTTTCATGCCGAACAGAGAGGAGAGCAGGAACACGATCACGGCCATTGCGATGGCGGTCAGAAAAATGGTAAAAGCATTCATGACAGAACTCCTGTGTTATTCGCCGGCGTCGGTGGTGTCTTTTCCCGACTTTTTCCGTTTTTTCACGCACTCGGTGAGCAGGTATTCGATCTGGCCGTTCACGGAACGAAAATCATCCTCTGCCCAGGCGGCCAGCTCGTTATAGAGTTTTGGGTTCAGCCGCAGCAGAAGCTGCTTTTTTTCGTTCTTTTCCGCCATGGCTTAATAGAGACTGCCGGAGTTTACAATGGGCTGGGCGTCCTTGCTGCCGCAGAGGACAACGAGAAGATTGGAGACCATGGCGGCCTTGCGCTCCTCGTCCAGCGCCACGGTGCCGCCCTGTTCCAGCCGGTCCAGAGCCATCTCCACCATGCCGACCGCGCCGTCCACGATCATCTTGCGGGCGTCGATGATGGCGCTGGCCTGCTGGCGCTGGAGCATGACTGCGGCGATCTCGGGGGCATAGGCCAGATAGGTGATGCGGGCCTCGAGAATTTCCAGACCGGCCACGTCCACCTTGGCCTGGATCTCCTTGCGGATGCGCTCGGCGACCTCTTCGCTGGAACCGCGGAGACTGCCTTCGTCGGCCTGACCGTCGCCGGTGGTGTCCACATTGGGGGCCACGTCGTAAGGATAGATGCGCACGATGTTCCGCAGGGCGCTGTCTGTCTGGATGGAGAGGAATTCCTTGTAGTTATCCACGTTGAAAACGGCTTTGGCGGTGTTCACGATGCGCCAGATGACCACAATGCCGATCTCCACGGGGTTGCCCAGGCAGTCGTTGATCTTCTGCTTGTTGTTGTCCAGAGTCATGACCTTCATGGAGAGCTTTTTGTTGACAGAGACCTGGGCGGCGGTGTCAGCGCCGGAGAGGTTCAGGGTCAGACCCTTGGCGGCGGAGCCGGCGCCGGTGCTGCCGGTGGAGGGGACTGTGCCCGCGGCGGGGTTCACGGCGGAGCAGAAGGGATTCACAAAATAGAAGCCCTCACCCTTGAGGGTGCCGATATACTTGCCGAACAGAGTCAGCACCAGAGCCTCCTGGGGCTTGAGGACCTTGAGGCCCGGCCAGGGGATCCAGCCCACACACATATACACGATGCTGATGACCATAAGTGCCACACCGCCGGGACGGTGGGCGTCCAGCATGAAGCCGGCGACCACGCAAAGGGCAATGGCGGCGGCGTACAGCAGGATGCTTCCGATGAGCACGGCCATGCCGTTTTTCCGGTTCTGAAGGATGATCTCCTCCGCATGAGTCTTTTCCATGATGTTGCCTCCTTATATACTCTTTCGCAGGCTTGTGAAAGAAAAGTTTTGTGATATCAAAATGATATCATGGTGATAATCGGTTGTCAAGAGGGGAATGGGCGCTTTACAAGACGGGAGTTCCCCGTTATACTGGATGCGTATGTTTGAAGCGTGTGGGAGGTGTCCCTATGAATGACCCGAACTCCAGACCGGAGTATTTTATCACGGACCGCTGCATTGCCTGCGGCACCTGCCCAGCGGTATGCCCGGCAAACTGCATCGCCGGCGGCCGTCCGCCCTTTGTCATCCGCCAGAGCTACTGCATTCGCTGCGGCCTCTGTGCCCGGCGATGCCCGGTGAAGGCCATCGTTGAAAAATAAAGCTCCGGAAGCGGCGGTCTGCCGTTTCCGGAGCTTTTTTAACGGTTGTAAATGCTGTGGGTCAGATCTTGAGGGCGTCCGCGTTGCGGGCTGCCTCACAGATCAGCTTCACGCAGGTGTCATAGCCGAGGACGCCGGTGTCCAGGGAGAGCGTGTAGTTGTGGCTGTCGCCCCAGCGCTTGCCGGTGTACTGCTGATAGTAGGTGCGCCGGGCCGCGTCGGTCTTCTGCATCCGTTTCTGGATCTCCGTGGGGTTTTGGCTGCCGATGAGTTCGCCCACCCGGGCCGCGCGGTGTATGTCGCTGGCATAGAGGAAAACGTCCAGACTGGGGATGTTCGCCTTGGCCATGATGTCATCGGCGCAGCGGCCAAGGATGACGCAGGAGCCTTTTGCGGCCATCTCCAGGATTATGTGCCGCTCAATGTTGTTGACATAGCCCTGCTGATCCACATAGGACGAGGGCGCGATCATGCGAAGGAAAATCTCGGCGCGGGAGAGTTCCTCTTCCACCCGTTCAACATCCTGTGTGCCGAGTCCGCTCTTCTTTGCCGCTTCCGTGATGATGTCGCGGTCATAGAACTCGATGCCCAGCTCCTGGGCTACACTTCGGCCGATGGAGTGTCCGCCGGAACCGTATTCTCTGCTGATGGTGATGATCATTGCTGAACCTCCTCTGCGGTTTTTTTATTATTATACTGCGCCGAAAGGATTTTGGGAAGACCGGAGAAAGATTTTTGTGCGGGGTTTTGGGATGCGGGCGCCCCGGATGGCTTTAGGCTTCGATGTTCGTATGCGCCTGCATCTCCGCAAGAAAGCCCCGTTCCCGGAGCATGGTCTCGATCTCGTCCAGAATCTCCTCCTGCTCGGCGGCGATGTTGTGATAGTGCCAGCCGGAGGTGACGTTCAGAAGAGGGACGGACTTGCCGCTGCGGATATCCCGCATGAAGTTCTGCACGTCCCGGCGGTTTTTGATGTTCAGGGGCGCGGTCATTTTGCCGTAAATACGGTGGTTCACCATCACGTCGATCACGCAGCCGCCCAGATCCACGATGGCCGTGAGCTCCTCTTCCGTCTCCTCGCTGGTGTGGCGGACTTTGAAAAGCCGCACGGGATCGGCGGACACATCCAGATAATACCCCCGGGCCGTGGCCACGATGGGATAGCCCTCGGTGCGCAGCAGGGCAATATCCTGCACCACCACCTGCCGGCTGACTCCGGTCTCTTTGCCCAGAGCGCCGCCGGAGAGGGGCGCGGGCGAGGACTTCATAAGCTCCAGTATTCGGTTTCGGCGTTCCGCAGAAGTCATGGCGTTCCTCCGATGATGAAAATTACCCGATGGGGCGCAGGTTCTTCATGCTGATGTCCAGAATGGGGGCGGAATGGGTCAGAGCGCCGCTGGATACATAGTCCACGCCCAGGCCGGCGATCATGGCAAGGCGCTCCTTGGTGACGTTGCCGGAGCATTCCGTCTCCGCGCGGCCGTCGATGATGCGGATGGCCTCCGCCATCGTCTCCGGGGTCATGTTGTCCAGCATGATGATGTCCGCTCCGGCCTCCACCGCCTCCCGGACCATGTCGAGGTTTTCTGTTTCTACCTCGATCTTCCGGACGAAGGGGGCATAGGCCTTTGCCGCGGCGACGGCTTCTTTCACGCCACCGGCGGCGTTTATGTGGTTGTCTTTGAGCATGACGCCGTCGGAGAGGTTATAGCGGTGGTTGGAACCGCCGCCCACCTTCACGGCGTATTTTTCAAACACGCGCATACAGGGGGTGGTTTTGCGGGTGTCCAGCAGAGTGGTGCCGGTCCCCGCCAGTAATTTTACCATCTCCCGGGTATAAGTTGCAATACCGCTCATGCGCTGAAGATAATTTAATGCGGTCCGTTCGCCGGAGAGGAGCACCCGAATGTCGCCGGTGACCGTGGCCAGAAGGGTGCCGGGGGCCACCTCGTCCCCGTCCCGGACATAGCGCTCCACGAGTGTCTCCGGGTCCAAGAGGGTAAACACCCGTTCGTATACATCGAGACCGGCGATCACGCCCGCCTCTTTGGCGATCAGCTGAACATCGCCCTTTTGATACCCGGGCATGACCGCGTTGGTGGAAACATCCTCTCCGTTTATATCCTCCTGGAGAGCCAGGCGGATGTATGTGTCGCAGATCAGATTCATGGTGATGGGATTCATGTTTCATTCCTTTCCGCCGCGATTTTTGCCGCGGCCCGACGGGCAAACACAAGGCTCTCCAGAAGGCTGTTGCTGGCAAGCCGGTTTTTGCCATGGACGCCGTTGCAGCTAGTTTCGCCCACGGCGTAGAGATGTTCCATGGTGGTGGCGGAGTCCCGATCCACGTGGATGCCGCCCATGAAATAATGCTGGGCCGGCACCACGGGAATGGGCTCGGTCAGAATATCATAACCCGCCTCCAGGCAGGTCTTTCGGATGTTGGGGAAATGGTGCAGGATCGTCTCCCGGGGGACGGAGGCAAAGGACAGCCACACATGGCGGGTACCGTCCTTTTTCATCTGGGCGGCGATGGCCTTCGATACCACATCCCGGGGCAGGAGCTCATCCACAAACCGCTCCCCCGCGGCGTTGAGAAGAACTGCGCCCTCGCCCCGAGCGGATTCAGAGATGAGAAAGCACCGTCCCGGCTCGTCCTTATACAGGCTGGTGGGATGGATCTGCACATAATCCAGGTTTTCCAGTTCTACTCCATGATCGGCGCATACGCGCACGCCGTCGCCGGTGAGACTTGGAAAATTGGTGGAATGCTCATATAGTCCTCCGATGCCGCCGGTGGCGAGAATGGTGTTTTCCGCATGAATGCGGAGAAGGTCTTCGCCCTGTTTCGCGGCAATGCCGACGCAGCGGCCATCCTCTACCAGAAGATCCGTCATTTCCGTCCAGTCCATGACGGTCGCATTGGGCATCGCCCGCACATGGCGCTGAAGTACCGTGGTGATGGCCTTTCCGGTGATGTCCTCGTGGAAACAGATCCGGGCTCTGGAATGGGCCCCTTCTTTTGTATATTTTAAACTACCATCCGGCTCTTTGTCAAAGTTCACGCCCAGCGCCAGCAGCCGGTCGATGACCGGGCGGCTTTCCCGGATCATGATATCCACACTCTCCCGGCGGTTTTCATAGTGTCCGGCCCGCATGGTGTCCTCGAAAAACGCGTCATAGTCGTCCTCGTCGTGGAGAACGCAGATGCCCCCCTGGGCCAGCATGGAGTCGCAGCTTTCCATATCTTCCTTGCAAAGGAGAAGAATGTTCATTTTTGCCGGCAGGTTCAAAGCCGTATAGCATCCGGCAACGCCCGTGCCCACGATCACCGCATCGTATCGAAGCTCTTTTTTCATGACTCGTCCCCCTGATTATCTGGCAAGTTCCAGCATCCGGTTCAGAGCCGCGCAGGCGCCGGCGGTCTGCGCCGGGGGAACGCTGGCCCGGTTTTCGCCGGTTTTCAGAACCTGCAGGATCTTCTCCGGCGTGATGAGCTTCATATCCCGGCACACGGGTGGGGTTTCGGGGAAATAGAATTCCTTTTCCGGGTTCTGCCGCCGAAGCTCGTATTCCACGCCCACCTCCGTGGCGATGATGAAGGAGGGGGCGGCGCTTCCGGCCGTATGGGCAAGAATGCCGGAGGTGGAGCCGATGTAATCGGCCATGGCGGTGACGGCCTCGTTGCACTCAGGGTGGACGAGGATCTCCGCCTCGGGATGGGCGGCTTTCAACGCGGCGATCTCCCGGGAGGACATCTCCTCATGTACAGGGCAATAGCCCTGCACGGTCATGACGTTTTTCTCCGGCACCTGCTGCGCCACGTAGCGCCCCAGATTCCGGTCGGGGATGAACAAAATGTTCCGGTTGGGCAGCTCCCGCACGATCTTCACCGCGTTCGCGCTGGTGACGCATACATCCGCCCAGGTTTTGATCTCCGCCGTGGAGTTTATATAGCACACCACCGCCAGATCGTCATATTCCGCCCGGGCCTTTTCCACGTCTTCCCGGCGCACCATGTGGGCCATGGCGCAGTCCGCGTGGATGTCCGGCATAAGAACGGTCTTTTCCGGGTTCAAAAGACAGCCGCTTTCCCCCATGAAGGAGACGCCGCAATATACAAGCACCGGGTTCGGAAGATTGGCCGCCAGCTTGCTCAGATAAAACGAGTCTCCCACATAGTCGGCGATCTGCTGAACCTCCGCCGGAACATAGTAATGAGCCAGGATGACGGCATCCCGCTCCTTTTTCAGCTTTCTGATCTCTTCACAAATATCCATTTCACTGTCCCTTTCAGGCGTATTGAAAGGAGTATAGCACATTTGCTTTCATGTGACAAGACATATGTAAATCAATCTGTAAATTAACAATCTTTTTCACGTTCAAAGCGCATTTTGCTTGAACTGTCATAGCCTTTGTCAAAGGTCATGCGGACTAAAATGACCATCTGGTTCGCATCCCGCTGAAATGAATACAAAAAAGTGAGGAAAACCAACAAATCGTTGATTTTCCTCACTTTTGGTGGAGACGGAGGGATTCGAACCCTTGACCTCTCGGATGCGAACCGAACG
>CAZQFN010000077.1:0-7104 GCA_964592685.1 uncultured Oscillospiraceae bacterium
CTGAAGGCGGCGGAGATCGGGGCGGACGTGCTGCTCATGGCCAAGAACATCGACGGCGTCTATACCGCCGACCCCAAGACCGACCCCACCGCCACCCGCATCGACGAGATGCCCTATAACCGGATCCTGGAGGAGCATCTGAAGGTGATCGACGCCTCCGCCGCCTGCCTGCTGCAGGAGAGCGCGATCCCCACCATGATCTTCGCCCTGAACCCGCCGGAAAACATCGTCCGCGTGGTCTGCGGCGAGCACATCGGCACCATCGTGAAGTGACCGGTTTTCCCAAAAACAAAAAAGAAAAATTAATTTTATATACCGACAGGAGGATGACCCCATGTCCGAACTGAAAGAATTTGAAGTAAAAATGCAGAAAGCCAAGGATTATCTCGTTGGCGAGTTTGACGCCGTCCGCGCCGGCCGGGCCAATGCCGCCGTGCTGAACGGCATCTCCGTGGACTATTACGGCTCTCCCACCCCCATCAACCAGGTGGCCGCCATCTCCACCCCCGATCCCCGCACCCTGATGATCACCCCCTGGGACGGCTCCGTCCTCAAGGGCATCGAGAAGGCCATCCTCA
This sequence comes from uncultured Oscillospiraceae bacterium, assembly GCA_964592685.1. Lineage (GTDB taxonomy): Bacteria > Bacillota > Clostridia > Oscillospirales > Oscillospiraceae > CAJOIG01. The sequence goes on from CAZQFN010000077.1 coordinate 579, forward strand.
CCTCCGATCTGGGCATCAACCCCCAGAACGACGGCCGCGTCATCCGCCTGGTGTTCCCCCAGCTGACGGAGGAGCGCCGCAAGGAGCTGGCCAAGCAGGTCCGCAAATACGGCGAGGAGGCCAAGGTGGCCGTCCGCAACATCCGCCGGGACGCCATGGACAAGATCAAAAAGCAGCAGAAGGCCGGCGAGATCACCGAGGATGACCAGAAGGATCTGGAAAAGCAGCTCCAGAAGCTCACCGATGACAACATCAAGGACATCGACAAGCTGACGGATACGAAGGAAAAAGAGCTGTTTGCCATATGAGCAGCGATAACCGAACTGTGCTGGCGGAGGGGCCCAACGGGCTCCCCCGCCATATCGCCATCATAATGGATGGCAATGGCCGCTGGGCCAAAAAGCGGGGTCTGCCCCGGACGGCGGGCCACAATGCCGGGGCGGAGAGTTTCCGCCGGGCGGCCCGTTATTGCCAGAAACTGGGCGTGGAGTATCTCACGGTCTATGCCTTCTCCACGGAGAACTGGAAGCGTTCCCGGGAGGAAGTGGGCGGCATCATGGGCATTCTGGAAAAATTTCTCAACGAGACCATCGCCCAGATGGAGACGGAGAACATCCGCCTGAAATTCTTCGGCGATCTCTCGCCCCTGACGCCAAAGCTCCGCGCCCTGTGCGAGGAATGCGTGGAGCGCTCCGCCGGCCACACCGGGGGCCAGGTGAACATCTGCCTCAACTACGGCGGCCGGGACGAGATCGTCCGCGCCGCCAAACGCTGGGCGGACGACGGCTGCCCGGAGCTGACGGAGGAGCGCTTTGGAAACTATCTCTGGAGCGCCGGGGTGCCGGATCCGGATCTTCTCATCCGCCCCGGCGGGGAGACCCGCGTCTCCAACTTCCTGCTCTGGCAGCTGGCCTATGGGGAGATGTATTTCTCCGACGTCCTCTGGCCGGATTTTGACGAGGCGGAGATCGACAGGGCCATCGCGGCCTATGCCGCCCGGAACCGCCGCTTCGGCGACGCGAAATAACAACGAACGAGGTTTATTGCCATGATCCAGTCCATTTCCGTCCTGGGCTCCACCGGGTCCATCGGCCGCCAGTCTCTGGAGGCGGCGGAGCGTCTCGGCATCCGCGTGGAGGCGCTCACCGCCCAGAAAAGCATAAAACTCCTGGAGGAGCAGATCCGGCGCTTCAAGCCCTCCTTCGCGGCGGTGTATGACGAGGGGGCCGCAAAGAACCTGCGCATTGCCGTGGGGGACATGGATGTGGAGATCGGCTCCGGCATGGAGGGGCTTCGCCGGGCGGCGGTCTGCGATTGCGAGGCCGTGGTCACGGCGGTGTCCGGCTCCGTGGGTCTGCGGCCCACGCTGGACGCCATCGGGGAAAAAAAGCGCATCTGTCTTGCGAATAAAGAGACCCTGGTCTGCGCCGGGGATATCGTCATGAAGGCGGCGAAGGACCGGGGGGCGGAGATCCTGCCCGTGGATTCGGAGCATTCCGCCATCTTCCAGTGTCTGGAGGGGCGGTTCGACCAGCTGTATAAAATTCTGCTCACCGGCTCCGGCGGCCCCTTCCGGGGCTGGACCCGGGCCCAGACCGCCTCCGTCACCCCGGAGCAGGCGGTGCGCCATCCCAACTGGAGCATGGGCGCGAAGATCTCCGTGGACAGCGCCACCATGATGAACAAGGGCCTTGAATACATCGAGGCCATGCATCTGTTCGGTGTGAAGCCCGACGATATTCAGGTGGTGGTCCATCCCCAGAGCGTCATCCACTCCATGGTGGAGCTGACGGACGGCACGGTCATCGCCCAGATGGCGGTGCCGGACATGGGTCTGCCCATCCAGTATGCCATGACCTGGCCGGAGCGGGTGGAGTCTCCCTATGAGCGGATGGATTTCTGGAAAATGAAGGACATGACCTTCGAGGCCCCCGATCCGGAGAAACCCCCCTGTCTGGGTCTCGCCATGGCCTGCGCCCGGAAGGGAGGCACGGCCCCCTGCGTCATGAGCGCGGCCAACGAGGCGGCGGTTGCCCTGTTTTTGGGACACCGCCTCGGGTATAATGAGATATACGACCGGGTGGCGGAGGCGGTGGAGACCCTGCCCTTTGTCCAAACGCCCACGCTGGAGGATATCCTGGCGGCGGACGAAGCCGCAAGGCGGTTTGTGATGGACAAGGCGAAATAAAGCGGCAGAAAAACACCCGCCCGCCTCACGAAAGTCTTCCACCAAGCGTTTGGCGTGAGGGTGTTTTCCTGCCTCGCAGAGGCCTTAGCCTCCCTCTCTGAGGGAGGTGCCCCGCAGGGGCGGAGGGAGTAAACTCCCCCCGGTCACTTCGTGACAGCCCCCTCAAGGGGAAGGCAGAGGCTTCTCTATCTTTTTTCAATAATTTGGGCATTGTCGGAATACAATAGACCCAAACAGGCGGCGAAAGCCGCATAAAAGGCGAAAGGGTTTTATGGGCACATTTCTGTATATTCTTCTGGCGATACTGATCTTCGGCGTTCTCATCGCCGTCCATGAGGGGGGCCACTTTCTGGCGGCCCGGCTGTGCGGCGTGCGGGTGCTGGAGTTTTCCATGGGCATGGGCCCGCTTCTGTGGAAAAAGGAATCCAAAAAGGGCACGGTGCTGAGTCTCCGTCTGCTCCCCATCGGCGGCTTCTGCGCCATGGAGGGGGAGGACGAGTCCTCCGAGGATCCCGCGGCCTTCATAAACGCCGCCCCCTGGAAGCGGCTGATCATTCTGGTCGCCGGCGCGGCCATGAACTTTCTGTTCGGCTTTCTGGTGATCATCTTCTGCTTCTTCCCCATGGAGGGGTTCACGCCCCCGGTCATCACCTCCTTTTGGGAGGGCTGCCCCTATGAGGCGGCGGACGGCTTCCAGGTGGGGGACACCATCCTCCGGGTGAACGGCGAGCGCGTCTATTTCGCCTCGGACGTGGCCCTGTATATGGCCGAGGGCAGCGGGGACGGCACCATGGACGTGGTTCTCCGCCGGGACGGCAAAAAGGTGGTTCTGGAGGACTATCCCATCACCCTCCTGGAATACACGGACCCGGACACCGGGGAGACCGTGATGAAATACGGCTTCTATTTCCACCAGCGGGAGACGGGGCTCTGGGCCAAGGTGAAATATTCCTGGTACTGCGCTCTGGACTTCGTGCGTCTGGTGCGCCAGGGGATCACCCAGTTGATCTCCGGCGCGGTGGGCGTGGATCAGATGGCCGGTGTGGTGGGCATCGTGGACATCATGGCCGAGGTGGGCACATCGTCCCCCACGGTGAAGGACGGCCTTTTCAACATTGCCTATTTCGCCGCCTTCATCGCGGTGAATCTGGCGGTGATGAACCTTCTGCCGCTGCCGGCGCTGGACGGCGGGCGCATTTTCTTTCTGCTCATAACGGCCCTCATCGAATGGGTGACCCGCCGGAAGGTGGACCCCAAATACGAGGCCTGGATCAACACGGCGGGCCTGGCGCTGCTCATGGCGCTGATGGTCTATGTGATGTATAACGATGTGATGCGGCTCATCACGGGGTGAATGGGATGAAACGAGACAACACGAAAAAACTGTATGTGGGAAATGTCCCCATCGGCGGCGGCGCCCCGGTGGCGGTGCAGTCCATGTGCAACACAAAAACCGGCGACCCGGCGGCGACGCTTGCCCAGATGGGGGCGCTGAAAACCGCGGGCTGCGATGTCATCCGCGTGGCCGTGCCGGACATGGCCGCGGCGGAGGGCTTGCGGGAAATTATGAAAAAGGCCCCCATGCCCGTGGTGGCGGACATCCATTTTGACCACCGGCTGGCTCTTGCCGCGGCGGAGGCCGGGGTGGACGCCATCCGTATAAACCCCGGAAACATCGGGGACCGGAGCCGCGTGGAGGCGGTGGCAAAGGCCTGCGCCGCCAAAAACATCCCCATCCGCGTGGGGGTGAACGCCGGCTCCATCGAGAAGAGCATTCTGGAAAAATACGGCGCGCCCACCCCGGAGGCTCTGGTGGAGAGCGCCGCCGGGGAGCTGGAGGCGCTGTACAGCCTGGGCTTCTATGATGTGGCCCTCTCCGTGAAGGCCTCGGACGTGACCACCACCGTGGCGGCCTATCGTCTGGCGGCGGAGCGGTTCGACTGCCCCCTCCATGTGGGCGTCACCGAGGCGGGCACCAGTTACGGCGGCCTTGTGAATTCCGCCGTGGGCATCGGCACCATCCTCATGGAGGGCATCGGCGATACCATCCGCGTCAGCCTCACGGCGGACCCTCTGGAGGAAGTCCGGGCGGGCATCGCCATTCTGAAAAGCTGCGGCCTGCGGAAGGGCGGCGTGCGGTTCGTGTCCTGCCCCACCTGCGGCCGGACCCGCATCGACCTTATCAGCCTTGCCCGGGCGGCGGAGGAGCGCCTTGCCGCCCTTGATAAGGACATCACCGTGGCGGTGATGGGCTGCGAGGTGAACGGCCCCGGGGAGGCCCGGGAGGCGGATTTCGGCATGGCCGGCGGCAACGGCTTCGGAAGCCTGTTCCGCAAGGGCCGGGTGGTCCGCACCAAAATTCCGGAAGCGGAGCTTCTGGACGCGCTGATGGAGCTGATCCGGTCGGCGGACGATTGATTGGGAGTTACATACCGTGGAGAAAATACCCTTTTTGGAAATGTTTCCCTGCTGCGAAGCCATCGGGCGGAACTACGGGAATTTGAATAACGCTTTTGTCCTCGCGGCCACCGTGCGCCGGGAGGATATGTCCATGACCGTGCAGGCCCAGTTTCCCTCCATGCCCGCCCCGGCGGAACTGGCTTCCCTGGAGTGGCGTCTGGCGGGGGAGTACGGTCTGCGGGAGGTTCATGTGGAGCCCACCTGGCCCCAGGGGGAGCGCCCGGCCCAGAGCGGCGGCGTCTCCTCCGGCGGCGGGAAATCCGGCGGCAAAAGCGGCGCCGTCCTCTATGGCAAGGCCATCAAGGGCCGCCCCATCCCCATGAACGAGGCAAGCCCGGAGCAGAAGACTGTGGTCATCTCCGGAAAAGTCTTTGCCGCGGAGTGCCGGGCCATTGCGAAGCTGGGGGCCTCCGTGCTCCAGTTTGACATGACCGACGGCACCGGCAGCGTCCGGGTGTCGAAGTTCATCCCCAAGGAGGAGGATCAGTCCATCACGGAGAAGATCGCCCCGGGGATGTATCTCACCGTGTCCGGCTCCATGAAATTCAACAATTACAGCAAGGAAGTGGAGCTGGAGCCCCGCCATATCCAGACGGCGGAGGCGCCCCCCATCCGGCAGGACACCGCCCCGGTGAAGCGGGTGGAGCTCCATCTCCATACCCAGATGTCCGCCATGGACGCCCTCACGGACGTGGGCGCGGCGGTGAAGCGGGCCGCCGCCTGGGGCATGCCCGCCGTCGCCATCACGGACCACGGCGTGGCCCAGGCCTTCCCCGGCGCGGCCAAGGCCGCCAAGGGCATCAAGGCCATCTACGGTCTGGAGGGCTATTACATCAACGACGTGGACGAGAGCGCCGCCGTCCGGGGCCCCGGCTGCTGGCGTCTGGGGGAGGAGTTCGTGGCCTTCGACATCGAGACCACCGGCCTCTCCGACGAGCGGGACCGCATCACGGAGATCGGCGCCGTCCTCATCCGGGACGGGGCCGTGGCGGAGGTTTTCCAGACCTTCGTGAACCCCGGCATGCCCATCCCGCCCAACATCCAGCGGCTTACCGGCATCACCGACCGGGACGTGTTCGACGCCCCCTCCGAGACGGAGGCCGTGAACGCCTTTCTGGATTTCGCGGGGGACCGGCCCCTCTGCGCCCACAACGCCGATTTTGACATTGGCTTCATCACCGCCGCGGCCAAACGCATGGCCCGGCCCTTCAGGCCCCTGTATCTGGACACTCTGGCCCTGGCCCAGTCTCTGCTGCTGGATCTGCGGAAATTCAAGCTGGACGTGGTGGCCGACCGGCTGGGTCTGCCCCCCTTCAACCACCACCGCGCCTCGGACGATGCCCTCGTCTGCGGCCGCATCATGCTGAAATTCATCGCCATGCTTCAGGAGCAGGGGGTGGAGGACACCGCCGCCCTGAATGCCCACTGCTTCGGCCTCCGGGCCAAGGGCAACAAGCACCCCCGCACCCGCCACATCACCCTCCTGGTCCAGAACCGGGTGGGGCTGAAGAACCTCTATGAGCTCATCTCCAAGAGCCATCTGAAGCACTTCCGCAAGGTGCCCATCATCCCCAAGAGCCTGCTCATGCAGCACCGGGAGGGGCTCCTGGTGGGCAGCGCCTGCGAGGCGGGCGAGTTCTTCCAGGCCATCGCCCGGAACCGCAGCCGCAACGAGCTTCTGCGCATCGGCGAGTTTTATGACTATTTTGAGATCATGCCCATCGCCAACAACAGCTTCATGCTGGACAAGGGCCAGGCCCAGTCCGTGGAGGAGCTGCGGGACATGAACCGCCGTGTCATCGACATTGCGGACGAGCTGGGCAAGCCCGTCTGCGCCACCTGCGATGTCCATTTCCTGGACCCCGAGGACGAGATCTA